>CACYCJ010000112.1 GCA_902772925.1 uncultured Lachnospiraceae bacterium | reverse complement strand
TCTTCAACCGCTTCTTCAGTTACCTCTTCCGGTTCCTCTGCAATTTCTTCCACCGGAGCTTCCTCTACAGCCTGCTCCTTAAACTTTTCTTTATTCTTTTTGCGGTTTCTTTTGTTTTTCTTCTTCTTTTTTGATCTGCTGCTTTCTTCTTCCTCTGCAGCAAAGTTCACTTTCTCAGGCTCGATTGCAGGAGCGGGTATATCCTCAGCTACAGCTGCCTGTACCGGAATTACAGCAATCACAGGTGAAGCGTTGTCATCCGAACCCTTTGATTCCGAAGTCACCGAATTTGTATTTAAAGATCTAACCCTTTTATCCAGATCATTTGTTATCTCAGAATAATGCTTATCGATATCGGCAATCCTTGCATCCGCTCTTTTGTCGATTTCCTGAAGCTTCACATCAATATTCTTTTCCTTATCGGAAATTTTCTTGTCAATACGCTTCTCGCCCTGCTTAAGACTGTCATCGATTCTTGAATCAACACTGTTTTTTAAGGTATCCTTTTTTGTCTTTGTATATTCATCGATATAATTATCTACAAGTCCCTTTATATGATCCTTATCCTTTTTTGTAAGTTCTGTGGGAACACCCTCACTAGTAGAACCGGAACCATTATTCACAAGTATAAAACTTACGATTATACAAATAATTCCTATTATTATCATTACGATAGTCGCTGCACCCATATTATCTTCCTCCATATCGGTAGTATCTTTTAAATATAATATTTTTCTCCGCCGGGAATCTTGATCTCTGCTTTTCTGGTTGACGGGTCAAATACAACCGTCCTGCTAAGCGTTCCGCCAAGATCTTCGGCAGTTATTTCTATATGATGTTTCTGCAAGGTTTCTTTGACTGCTTCAATGTTCATTTTTCCAATAGTCAGATTCTTATTCCCGGGAAGCTGTTTGAACATTTCCGCGCCGCCGCATATCTTTGCCTTTACGGAAGACTTTCTAAGGCCCTTTGCCCTCAAGTCAGCGAGAAGTGCTTCTATACCCGAATCGGCGTATTTATAAACCCTGGTATCATTCTTCGTATTGTAAGGCATCATCACATGGATCATACCGCAATAGTCACTGAAGTAACTGTACAGTATGACGCCAACGCAGGATCCGAGTGCTATAGTACCTATTTTATCGGGAACCCTGCATATGCTGCCTTCGGCAATACCAACTGTTATAGTCTCTGGCATTAAATGTCCTCCGCCTTATGACCCCTGAGCTAACTAACTACTTTTATCTCCGCAAATATGCTGTGTTCATCAAGAAGTGTAAGAAGTCTTTCATCCTTCTTAAGAACTCCTCTTAAATAAACTCTATTTGTCACACTCTCCGCAGCCTCGGATATTATCTCGCTGATATGATGAGTTGAAATATCATTTACGGAATCAACCATAAATGCGATCATTTCCTTATCTTCATCCTGAATAATGATGATTCTGGTTTCGCCTGTTATTTCCACATCAGGAAAACCAAGCAGTCTCCTTAAACTGATCAGCGGAATAATGGCACTTCGAACATTGATGATTCCCAGATAATAATCTTCAACAAGAGGCACCTTTGTAACAGCGCTGTATTGCATAATATTATCAATATTGGAAATATCAAAACCGTAGAGTTCATTATCTATATTAAATGAAATTATCTTTATCTCATTTACTTTTTCTTCCATATGATCTCCTGTATGTATGGCCTTTCGGAACTTAGTTTCATATAAGCTCTTAAGTAACTCATCAGAAAAGTGCGTAAGGATCAATGATAAGAGCAATGTCACCGTTTCCGAGAATTGTCGCACCGCTTATCGCTTTAGGTGAATTAATGTATTCGCCCATCGGCTTGATCACAATTTCCTGCTGTCCGATATATCCGTCCATAACGATACCCAGTGTCTTCTTGCCTTTTTTTACAACAGTGACAAGAATGCTGTCATCGCCTACCATACTTCTTCTTTCTTCGACCTCTTCCTTTTTCAGGAGTTCCTTATTGGCTGTATCAATAAAATCCATCTTATCGTCGAGGCAGAAGAATTCCCTGAGATAAAGAAGCGGTATAACCTCTCCTCGTAAGTTAATGAAGGGCTTCTCCTGAATATAGTTTACATCTTGTATCGGAATTATCTCAACTATCGAAATAGAGCTTGTGGGTATGGCAAAAATCTCATTGCAAACCTCTACCATAAGAGCCTTAACGATTGCAAGAGTAAGAGGAAGTCTTATAATAAATGTGCTTCCTTTTCCGAGCTCGGATTCAACGGTAACATCACCGCCGAGTCCCTCGATCTTGCTTCTTACAACATCAAGTCCCACACCTCGTCCGGAAATATCCGAAACCTTTTCGGCAGTTGAAAGAGACGGAAGGAATATCAGGTCTGCCGCTTTTTCCTCGCTTATATTCTCAGCTTCTTCGGCAGTAAGCCTTCCGTTCTGTACTGCCTTTTGCACAACCTTCTCTGTATTTATACCGGCACCGTCATCAGATATCCTGATCATTACATTATCACCGATCTGTTCGGCTTCAAGTCTTACGGTACCTTTTTCGGGTTTACCGTTTTTAATTCTTGTTTCCTTATCCTCTATTCCGTGATCCGCAGAGTTTCTTATCATATGCATGAGAGGATCGCTCAGCTCGTCAACAAGAGTTCTGTCAATCTCCGTTTCCTCACCGGTAATTATCAGATCTATATCTTTACCGAGCTTTTTGGAAAGGTCCCTCATCATTCTGGGATATCTGTTAAATACATTATCGATAGGTACCATTCTCATCTGCATAACCGTTTCGTGAATACTGTTGGTTATAAGATTAAGATGATCCATATCCTGGTGATATGCATTTATAAGAGAATTCTCATGGGTGCTCTCTGTAATGGCTGATGCCGTAGCAACGATACCGTTCTTTTGAATGATAAGCTCACTTACAAGATTCATCATCTTATTTAGCTTATCAATATCAACTCTTACGGAATGACTGGCTACAGGCTTTTTTACCTTTGTTTTAGCTTCCGCGGCAGGGCCCTTAGGCGCCTCCTGTTCCTTCTCTTTTGGACTGCTTTCCTCTTTCCCGGAGGATTCCTCATCGCTTGTTACGACTTTAGTATTATTTACAAAATCCTCCGCCTGATATTCCTTTATATCAATCTGTGAAAGCTCTGCTATCTTCGAAATTCTTTTTTGAATCGCAGCCTTATCCATATCCGTAAGGATGAGCATGCTGAAATCAAATTCGAATTTTTCATCTTCAATATCCTGCGCTGAAGGAGACAACTTCATTATCTCAGCCTTACCCTCGAGCTTTTTAAATACCATAAAAGCTCTCACACTCTTCAGCAGGCATTCACTATCTATTACGATAGTTACAAGAAAGCATTTCTGTCCGTCCGATTTGGCATCCTTAATGGCATTTATCTCAAATTCCTTAAGTGAAAGAACGGCATTAATATTATCCTGAATCGAGGAAGCCCCGTCATGCTCACCTGTGTTTTCTGTTTCACTATGGGTATCCGATTCCTTATCGGAAGCCTTTTCTTCTTTCTTTTCTTTATCCGGCGCAGATGCTTTATCACCGCCGTCAAGATATGAATTTAATTCGTCCAGGATTTCCTTATAATCATTTTCGCCCTCGGTTCCCGTGTTTCTGATATTATCAATGTAACCCATAATACCGTCAAGACATCGGAAAAGGAGGTCGATCTTATCAGAGTCAACCTCTAACTTATGGTCTCTTATGAGTGAAAGCACACTTTCCATATCATGGGTAAGCTTCTGCATTCTGACAAAACCCAGACTGCCGGAGGTACCCTTAAGAGAATGTGCCGCTCTGAAAACCTCATTTATATATTCATCATTTGAAGGATCGCCTTCCATCTCAAGAATATTGGTATTCAGATTTTCAATATGCTCTGATGCTTCTTCAAGAAAGGACTCTAAAAGCTCTTCTTCACTCAATTCTAATTTCTCCTAAATCTTAATTCAGTCTTCGGCTTTATCGGTCTTTTTTCTCAGCTCGTCAAGTCTTGCCGCGTCATCTTTATCCTTAGGTCTCTGCCATACCATAAAATCACATTCGGGATAATTGGTACAGCCGTAATATCTCCTGCCCTTTTTTGTGGACTTTATAACTATATCACTGCCGCATCTCGGACATTCGATTCCTATTTTTTCGAAGAAAGGCTTGGTATTTCTGCATTCCGGGAATCCGGGGCACGCAAGGAACTTACCGTGAGGTCCGTATTTTATGACCATCATCCTGCCGCATTCTTCACATTCGACATCGGAAACCTCATCAGCAACATTTACATTTTCAAGCTTTTCCTCTGCGTTCTTTACTGCGACATCCAGATCCTCGTAGAAATTCCTGATAACCACCTTCCAGTCAATCCCGCCTTCACTGATACTGTCAAGAAGTGACTCCATATTGGCGGTAAACTCAACATTTACAATCTCCGGAAATGCCTGTTCCATTATACCGTTAACCGCTTCTCCGAGTGCTGTGATATAGAGGTTTTTATTTTCCTTTGTAACATATCTTCTGTTAAGAAGAGTAGATATAGTAGGCGCATAGGTCGAAGGCCTTCCGATACCGTTTTCCTCCATCGTCTTTACGAGAAGTGACTCCGTAAAATGTGCGGGCGGAGAAGTAAAATGCTGCTTATCATCATACTTTACAAACTCCAGCTTTTCATTTTCGCTGAGTCTGTCAAGTCTGCCTATCGTTTTTTCATCTTCCGTTTCATCAGCCGTATAAACTGCGAGGAAGCCCTTAAAGCTGATCACGCTTGAGCCTGCCTTAAAGGAATCATCCCCTGCCTTAACGGTAACGCTGATATTATCATAAACTGCAGGC
>CACYCJ010000111.1 GCA_902772925.1 uncultured Lachnospiraceae bacterium | reverse complement strand
TTATCATTGGAGATATACTGGCGAACTGTAAAATCTTCATTGAAAATAGCACCACCAACATACCCCTTGGAACGGTACATAATCTCTGCCAACGCAGAAAACAGTCCTCCTGAAGTGCTATCAAATACCACCTCAATATTTTTATGTTCTGCTGCGTAGCATATAGGTTCTTGATAATCGTTCTTCTTTAACTCTTTGACATTGATAATTGGGCACACCTTTTCGCATAACCCACAGTCAACACATTTTCCCATGTCAACTTCCGGATACCAAAAGCCTTCATTGTCTGTTTTGAACGTTATTGCGTTCTTTCCGCAAATATCGCCACAGGCATTGCAGCCGCAGCAATCTACTTTATTTTGGATGTTAATCATAAGCGTTCTAATTTTTTTGAATGGACAGGACTAGTATGATTGGACCTTGTGGATTATCGCTGGGCGCAAAGGTAAGGATAATATTTGAATTTAGTTTAAAATGTTCAAAATGTTTAAGTAGTTCAAGGTTTTTATTTTCTCTTACAATAATTCCGTTCTTTGCGCAGATGAAATTATATGAACACGAATGATACGGTTTGGAAATCAGAGGAGGATTCTACAAACGAAGCCACATCCGATAATTCCAACGTTAATCATATTACTATTTCAATTAAATATTTCTTTCAAAACGGGCAGGCCCGCTGTTATTGTAACCGGCTATGCCGCTTGGCTCGTCAAAGAAGGTTTAACTCGACGGCCAATAGGGGAAGTCCGCTCGACCTTTGGTCGCTTGCCTAAGCAAGAACATTTGTTTATGAGAGACCAGCGGGAAACACGCCCTTAGTTATCTTCTGCGGCCAAACTGGCGGGGCTGCAACTGTGCGGAGGATTGCAAACGGAACCAATGTGTGTTGAGCACGTCCCCCTGGCGTTGCATCAAGCCTAAGGATTTCTGCTAATCTTATAGAGTTTTAAATGGATTCATCTTATAATACTGTTGATTCAATCTTCACCTTTGATTGTTTATAACTATTCATTTGTTCCCCTAACTTTATGATATATGCATCATATTTTTTCTTTTTGCTAATTGCGCTGAATGCATTATCAAAGATGCCAGTCACCTCAACTTGGTTCTTCTTGTCTGTCAAGTATCTAAACAAATCATTTTCAGAGCAGTGCCATCCCTTTAAAGACTGCTTAATACTATCAAACACCGACTCCAAAGGAAGTTTCTCATCATTCCAGTCATCACCTATCTCTGGCTCATGCTGGCTCATATGCTTGTCCTGAATATCTATCAGAAGGTTCATTAAATCGAGCCCTTCATCATCTTTATTACCAAAAAATGGTATCAATACATGATCAAACAGGCTGCCAATCTTTTGTCTTAGCTTAAACTGACTATCAGCATAGAAGAACACTTCATGAGTGATACACTTTGAATCAATTTTGAAATGAGACAAGGCGAATCTATTAGCCATTCGAGCAGGATTGTAGATGAAGAAATTATGCAGTTTTCCGCTCTTATCAAGTAGCCAGTCTCTCATCTTTGTAAATGTACGATCCCATGATGCATAATAGAATTCACACTCCTTACCATCTTGTTCAACAGGTTGTGACATGATATGAAGCAACTGTTTTGAATCTGCATTAATAGCACTAACAGATTTCTGATATGTCTTGCTATTATTCAAAAGGTCCCACTCCATCTTGGTTTCTTCATACAAATGAGGGTCTTTCCATCCAACAGGCATTATATCTATTCCTAATAACATTAGTTGTTTGCTAATGGATTTCTTGGTATCTTTTATGAATGAAGAGCTCTCCGGAGCACAATTGCTGAAGCCCATTGATTGAACAAACTGAGAGAATTTCATCGGTCCTTTCTCTGTAATCAAACAATCATTTTCGCGAAGATACAAATAAAAATTATAGAAAACGTTATTGGTCTGAAAAGTAATCTTTGCACTAAATTTCACCTTCTCATCAAACCATGCCGTACGGAGAGCCTTTTGCAACTCACCAGCGATTTCTCCCAAGTATGCCTCAGATATTCTCAGTTTTATATCCTTGTTTTTCTTTGTTACAAGACTTGTAAGATTACACGTTGCCCGATATGATGGATCATTCCAATATGGCCAACCTTTGCCACGAGACGCTAACTGACAATAATGGTATATAAGAACACGGGTATCAAGATAAACGAGTTTCTTCTTAGAGTTTATAAATTGTTCAAGTTTAGAAGAACGATATAGACTTAAAAACATTTCACTGGCACCAATTTTCTCAAGGAAAGGATTATCCATACAGACATCTCTAAGATCACTCATAAAATGCTCAGTAGTTTCCGAATTCTTCAAGTAGCCTTTTATAATGTTACAGAAATCACGGAAAACTTGTTCTTTCCTTTTTTCTTCATCAACTCCACTCGATGCGCTATCTATATTAACTTCGCAACTCTCAACATATAGAGACTTAAGTTGCTCTATCAACTTACTTGCATCAGGTATGCCATATGACTTTAGCAATGAAATAAAGGCTTGATGGAAAGCGGCCTCCTCTCGCTTCGACTCAAAACGCATGCTCTGGAAAACAGCCTTCTCATTCTTCGTAAGTTTAAGGACATCCTTGTTCGTTGCATCTCTTTCTATACGTTTTTTTTGAAGCAAAAATTTCACTTCTTGCTCAATACTACCTATTTCATGATTGAACCTTTCTTCTGCCTCTTCTCTAAGCTGTTTCGCAGTTAAATTCCCTTGTTCATCAAGCAAGAATATGATAATAGAGCAAATCAAGTTGCTCTTTATCTCAGAAACATTACTACCTTCTGCCAGCATGCCAAAAAGCATCTTACTTGCCTCATCAATTTCGGTAAACTCTGCCGGACCTTCAGTAAAAATATCTTCGAATTGTTTATACTTGTTTAACTGCAAACTATCAAATATCTCCAATTCAATACCACAAGAACGCATAAGTGCCTTTAGTTCCTCAGCTTGTCGGACTGCAATTGATGATGCACAATAAACCTCAATTCTTGCAGGGAGAGATTCATCCTGCATAATAGTGGTACTAATTTTGGGAAGAAGAATACCAAGTTGAGTATAAGGGAATTGGTGTACCGTTGGCAATACGAATATATTGCTTCTAAGGCGATTAAAGAGCATAAAGCCCTTTAACTGCTCAGAATAAGTCATGGGAATATCAAGCTTTCTACCCTGATTATCCGCCAGATACTGCTCAACTGCTTTCCTAAATGCTTCTATTGAAACTGCCATATTATACCCTTATCCTATACGTTCTGGTAACAACTTACAAATATTTGATGGATCTATTTTCATCTGATACAACTCAACATTCTTTTTTCTTTGACTCCTTAATGCCAATTCCATCTTATGTCGGTTTACATCAGAGCACTTCAAACCCAAATATATCGCCTTCAGGGGTGGTGCATCTACTTCTTTGAACTGCTTATCATTTTTATAGTCCAAGTAAATGCACCGAACTTCATTTTCATATTCCCAAATAGCATTCTTCCAAGAAAAGGCATCGCCTATCTTTAAACCTTTGCTTAAGTCTATTTCATTTTTATAATCCATGATGCACATTCTAGTAAAACTCATGTCTGAATCACTATATTTCACAAACGTATCATCTAATTCATAACAAGCACTGAAACCTGTATGATACTGGGCGTAATGTGCCCACATCAATGGATTAATACCACTGACATCTTGCTGTTCTTTTCCAGGAGTGCCATCCTTCTCGACCAAAGGCGTTGTCCTAACAAAACACCTCATTCGCAATTGGTTCGCAGCCTTAAGCACCATGAAATGACGCGCAAGATTAACAGGGTCTGATTCTATCTTTACCTGTCTCTTAAAATAAGCAAACAATACTGTATCAAGAGGATCATTAAACTCTTCAGGATGAGCCAAACTCAATTTGCCAGTTTTAATATCATTCAGAGAATAATCAGAAAATCCCCTAAAACTAAAGAACTGATACCCCTTATAGGGAGTCAAGTCACCGATAAACGCACGATAAATAAACTCGTCTACTTTATCTTGTGCTGCATCAAGCTGATTAGCCCTAATTAGCTCTAAAGACCAGTCCTTTAACAGGTCTATCATTTGTTTAGAAAAAGCGCTTTCAACTAAAAGCTTATCATAAGAAGACTGGTATTCATCTAACGTCATAACTTCGTTGGTTAACTGTCATTGATTTGCTACTTCAATACTTGTATTCCTCTTCTATTACCTCAACATACATCTGCTGTTGCGTATCGAGTGAATAATCTGCAGCTTTGGTCTGCTGCCAAATATCGTGGAGATGCTGCTTGACGTGTGCTTCTTTTGCCCACCAGCACAATGAACTTGTCAATAGTCCATGCTACTCGGCCACATGCGCGTTGCTTGATGTTCCTTCTTACGTACACCAAACAGCGTGTTGTCCTCCGGATCGTACCAGAAGATGCCCACGCACGGCATCTGCTCGTCGAAGGACTTCATATCAGCCATTTGCGCTTTATGGTCTTTATCTGATAGTTGTGTCATAGTTTACGGTTTACAGTTTATGGTTTATACTTC
>CACYCJ010000110.1 GCA_902772925.1 uncultured Lachnospiraceae bacterium | reverse complement strand
TATATAAAAACGATCCTTTATCTTTTTAAAATTAAACTTCATATCCCTGGTGATATGTCCCTTCAGGGTTATGGTATAAATATTATCATAGCCGAGCTTTCTGAGCTTTGCGAAAAGTCCGTCCAAAAGCTCCGCTTCAGTAAAATCCTGATTAACATCTACCGTGATGTTAACATAGTTCCTTTTTGCTATGGGCTTCCATTCGATGGTAACCTTTCCGTTCTCATCGATCTCGCCCTCTATATACCCCCTCTTTCCCGTTTCCTTCGGTCCGAGAGGTTCAGGCGAACCCGGATATGCCATACGGTTCTTCAAAATGTGCTGCGGCCTTGTCTCTCCGCCGAGAGCCACATAGTCAAAGCCCTTTCTGGCCACATACTTTTTATCAAAGGGCATATGTTTTTTTGTCCCGCCATGTGCAACTAATATATTAACCGCACCTTCCCTTCCGGGATTGATACCGTCTATAAGTGATTCCTCATAAACGGGCTTACTGTAGCTTACTCCCGTTATACATGTATTTATACCGTTCAGATAAGCATTCGTTGTCCTGTCCGCCGGAAGTATGACTGTTTTTGATGTGAATTTAAAGCTTTCGGCAGGCGATCCGGGAGCCATATAATCACTGCTTCCGGCTATTATAATAGTCCTTGTGCCACTAAGTGCACCGAGCTTTTCATCAAGCTTTTTAAGGTCTTCCTCGGTAGGCGGAGCATCATAAAGATTTCCGGATATGATGAGAAGTCTCACTTCCTCATCCTTGCATAATTCAATCACCTTATCAAAGGTCTCTTCTATTTCCTTTATCCTTTCCTCTTCCCATGGTTTTCCCTTGTCGGGATTCATGCCGAGATGAACATCGGAGATATGTATGAATTTCATTAAATCTTTCCTTTCCGCCTCGTCCCTTTACATCAACCGGAAGCTTGATACATATGATACCAGGCTTCCGATCGATGGGATTTATCAGTCTTTTTCTTTCAGTTATTTTTACAGTAATCTGTTATTAATTCTCTTCCTTGATCTTGTCGATCTCTTTCTGGGCAACCTCTTCGGGCGCCTGCTCATATCTTGCAAATTCATATGAGAATACGCCGCTTCCTCTTGTTATCGAGTAAAGCTTTGTATCATATTCATAAAGCTCGATATAAGGTATATCAGCAACGACCTCGGTATATCCGCTTGCCGCGGGATTCATTCCGAGAACTCTCGCTCTTCTTCTGTTAAGATCACCCATTACATCACCTGTATACTGATCCTGTACCAGAACCTTCAGGTTAGCTATAGGCTCAAGAAGCACGGGACTTGCATCCATAAAGCCCTTCTTGAAGGCCTGCTCGGTTGCAACCTTAAACGCAAGCTCGGAGGAGTCAACCGAATGATAGCTTCCGTCGTAGAGAGTAACCTTTACGCCGGTAACGGGATAATGTGCCAAAGGCCCGCACTTAACGGATTCTATGATACCCTTCTCAACAGCAGGGAAATAGTTCTTCGGAACCGCTCCGCCTACTACCGTCTGTTCGAAGATATAAGGTGTTTCCATATCTCCGGAGGGTTCGATTATAACCTTAACGTGACCATACTGGCCGTGTCCGCCGGACTGCTTCTTATACTTATATTCTGTATCCGACTTTTTGCGGATAGTCTCCTTAAATGCGATCTTAGGTCTTTCAAGAACCATATCGACCTTATATTTCTCGGCCAATATATTCTGAACAACCTCAAGATGCTGAGCGCTTATGCCGTAGATAAGAGTCTGAGCATTGTCACCGTCATTAACGATCTTGATGGTAAGATCTTCTGCCGCAATCTTAGCGAGTGCCTGTGAAATTTTATCCTCATCACCCTTATTCTTTGCGGAATACTTTCTGTAAACATAAGGCTTGGAAATATTGGCACGAAGATATGTTACAGGGTTCTTCCTTGTGGAAAGCGTATCCGTTGTCTGGCTCACCGAAAGCTTTGCGAGAGCACCGATATCACCGGCGTGAAGCTCCTTAACCTCTTCTACCTTATTTGCACAGATCACATAAAGCTTTCCGAGTCTTTCCTCAGCGTCACGATGATAATTGAAAAGTACATCGTCAGGCTTAAGAACGCCGGAATTAACCTTTATGAGTGAGTATTTACCGATATACGGATCGGCAATAGTCTTAAATATATAAGCCGACTTAGGCTTTGAGAAATCATAATCAGCCTCAAATACTTCATTGTTTGTAGTATTGATACCTGCACATTTGCAGTTATCGGGACTGGGGAAATACTTAATTATATCTGCCATGAGAGTATACATACCTCTTGCCAGATTATTTGCTCCCATGAGTACGGGAACTACCGAACAATCACTTACACCCACACGAAGTGCGGAACGGATCTCGTCCTCTGAGAACTCATCTCCTTCAAAGAATCTTTCCATGAATTCTTCACTTGTTTCTGCAACCGCCTCGAGAAGAGCATCTCTGTAAAGCGAAAGGTTTTCCTGTGAATAATCAGGCACATCCGTCTTGTCAACCGTGCCGTTTGCATTCCATCTTTTTGCCTTCTGCTGAATAACATTTACATATCCGACAAACTGTTCATTTTCACGAAGAGGGAAATGGAACGGAGCTATGCTCTTGCCGTAAAGATCCTGAAGCTGCTGAACGATATTCTTAAAGCTTGCTTTGTCATCGTCCATATCAGTTACAAAGAACATTCTCGGAAGATTTCTCTTCTCACACATATCCCATGCTCTCATTGTTCCTGCCTCGACACCGGCCTTGCCCGATACAACGATAATTGCAGCGTCGGCTACGGAAACAGCCTCTTCAGCCTCACCGATATAATCATGGAAACCGGGAGTATCCAAAAGGTTGATCTTATGATCATCCCACTCTACGGGAATGACCGTCGTCTTAAGTGAAATTCTCCTCTTAATCTCTTCTTTTTCAAAATCACTCAGAGTGTTACCTGCTTCAACCGTTCCCATACGGGTTGTCTTTCCTGCAAGATAAACAATAGCCTCAACCAGTGATGTTTTTCCGCTTCCTCCATGTCCGAGTAACGCTACATTTCGGATCTTGTCAGTTGTAAATACCTTCATGCAAATACCTCCATATAATTATTTGGTAATCCCTATATCCCCGCGTCGCATACTAAAATGCGGCACATACCCCTCGGGCGTATAAGGCTCCCCTTAAAAAATACCATTACATTATATAATATATACAAAGATTTTCATACATATTTTTGAGAAAAGTTATATTTATTTACAAAAAAATGTAAAGGCCTTTCCGACGCTATCGGAAAAGCCTTCAGCTTAGCTCCTGACGGGACTCGAACCCGTGACCTATTGATTACGAATCAATTGCGCTACCAACTACGCCACAGAAGCCTGTATAGCAATATAATATAATACTATAATGTCAATTCATCAAGTGTCTTACCGTAGGAATCAAGAAAATCTTTCATAAATTCCTTTACTTCGGGAAGCTCGTTACTCATCTCGGCAATACCTTCGGAAATGGTACTCTTGGCAGTCCTGAATTCCCGATTGCCTGAATTTTCTTCCTCGACACATTTTATATACGCTGAAAGCTTATCCGCTGCCTTCACGAGCTTTCTCATATACTGTTCATTTGTCTTTTCTTCTTCGGAAGCATATCCTTCTTCATCAAAGAGAAATATCTCTTTGTATTCATCTCTCAGATCATCCGGAAGCTTCATAAGAAGCTTTTCTTCGGCAACATGCTCCACCTTTTTATAAGCATCCTTGATGTCTGAATTGTAATACTTTACGGGGGTAGGCATATCCCCTGTTATTATCTCGGATGCGTCATGATAAAGACCGATGAGTGCCGCCTTTGAGGCATCCAGCTTCTTACCGAAGCGCACATTTCCTATCGTACAGAGGGCATGCGCTATCATAGCTACCTCAAGACAGTGCTCACTGAGATTCTCCTGTCTGGAGTTTCTCATAAGCGCCCATCTTTCTATATATTTCATTCTTGATATCGTTGCAAAAAATGTATAACTCAAGTTTTATTCTCCTGAGCTCTGAGGAACACTGACCTCTCCGGCACTTCCGATACCGGTCTCATTTGTAAGATTCTGATTGATCCTCTTAACATTTTCCGAAGGTGTATAGTTCTGTTCGGGATAAAGGAATTTGTGAAGTGCCTTTACATTTTCCTCAAGATCCTGAGCAACGAGACACATACCCTTTTCGGTCGATGTCCATGAGCCGTACTTATAAGGGAAGCCGTTATTATCAACAAACTCGTAATTCACGAGATTAGAAGCATAATCATACATTTCCTTCTCTGTGATACTGGTCGCAATATACGGGAAGAGCTCGTCGATCAGCTTATTGATGGTCTTCATATCGCTCTTCTTAAGCTTTGATATCATGCTTCCGATAACCTCACGCTGTCTCTCGGTTCTTGTGATATCTCCCATATCGGTACTTCTTATACGGGAATAAGCCGTAGCCTGAGCACCATTGAGTGTAAGGTGACCCGTTGTAAATACTCCGTCGGAATAGATTCCGTTTGAAGCTATCTGCTCTGCAAGAACTCCGTTAAGAGTATTAAGCTCATTTTCTTCCACATCAACCTCAACACCGCCGAGAGCGTCAATGGCACGGGTAAGTCCCTCCCAGTTAACGGTTGCATACTCCGTAATATTAAGGTCAAGATTGGCATTCAATGTCTGAACAGCCATTTCGGGACCGCCGTAAGCATAAGCCGTATTTACCTTAGCTGTAATGGGATTTTCCTTCTGTATCTCAAGCAGTGTATCTCTGTATACCGAAGTCATCCTTATCTCTTTTGTATCATTATTGATGGAAACCACTATAATGGCATCGCTTCTGTTTCCTCTTCCGAGGGAATTATCTCTTGCATCGATACCGAATAATGCTATCGATGTATAGCCCTTAAGTGTTTCCTTGATCTCTTCATCTATTGCAAGCTCTTCATGAGGTATATCATTGATCTGAAGCTGGCTGTACTTGGCATGTACATATGATTTTGCTATAGCATAAGAGAGAACAAATACTACTATTATCTCTGCTACAAGAGCTATAGCCCAATAGCCGAGCGTATTCTTTTTCCTGGGAGTGGCACCCGATCTGCCTCTGCTGCCGGAAGTACTTCTTGACGAAGAGCCTCTGTCACTGTAGGATCCGCTGCCGTATGATCTGTCGCTTCTCTTATAGTCCCTGTCATCATATGAGGATCTATGCTCTCTGCGACGCCTGTCATAGTCTCTGTCATCATAATCACGATCATTCCTGTCGCGGTCATCATAATCACGATCATCATAATCACGATCGTCATAGCCCTTTGAATTCAGCTTCTCATCATTTTGCATATCAAACCTCTTTCAAAAATACTAAATCTGCAAATACAACCTGTACATAATAAATCAAAAACAAAAAAATATCAACTGTTTTATAAATTCATATTTTTTTCAATCTGAAAAATGTCGAAAATGTATCCGTTATCATGATTACGATCTGTTTTGCGGTTATCTTTGAACGCCTCTGCCTGCTCTTATCTCTGAGAAGCACCACGGGCATCTCAACTATTTTGAGTCCCATATGTCCCGCAATGGCAAGTATCTCTATATCAAAGGAAAAATGTCTTATCACGGCCTTTTCGAATACCGGTTTAATGCTCTGTGTCTTAAAAAGCTTTATGCCCGTCTGTGTATCCTTAACATCAAGTCTGAATAACACCTTGACCATTATATAAAAGACAACACTCATAAGCTTTCTGAAGGGAGAATAATCTATATGCGAGTCCTTGTGCATCTTGGAGCCTATGACTATATCGGCATCCTCTTCTCTTATCTTTTTGATATAGTCCTCAAGCTGATAAGCGGGAAGCTCCAGATCGGAATCAAGAAATGCAGTATATTCGGCATTTGAACGAAGCACGCCTCTCTTTACTGCATACCCCTTTCCTCTGTTTTCCTTGTAAGAGATCATATGTATGCGGGGATCATCCTCCTTCGCACGGATAATCTCAGCCTTTGTTTCATCCCTGCTGCCGTCATTTACTACTATGATATCAAAGCTGTCGGTATACTTCTCTGTCTCCCCGATAACAGTCATCAGGTTATCATAGATAAGCTTTTCTTCATTGTATGCAGGCATTACTATAGTTAATAATTTTTTCATTTTCAGATCGTCCTGTCGCCCTCTCCGAGTCCTTCCGAATTTTCCTTCTGAAACAAGACCTTAAAGGTCAGAAGAAGAAGCTTCAAGTCAAGGATAAGGCTGTAATTTTCAATATATAATATGTCCATCTTAAGCTTGTTGTAAGAGGTGGTCTTATATCTGCCGTAAACCTGTGCATATCCGGTAAGACCGGCCTTTACCGCAAGTCTGTAATCGAACTCGGGAATTTCCTTCCTGTATTTTTCTATTATCTCCGGTCTCTCGGGCCTGGGTCCCACCATGGACATGTCGCCCTTTAATACATTGATAAGCTGAGGAAGCTCATCAAAGTGTATATTTCTTATAACTCTTCCGACGGGTGTTACCCTGTCATCATCCTTTTTCGCAAGAATGATACCGCTGTCGCTTTCCGAATCAACCTTCATGGACCTGAATTTCATGATCTTAAAGCGTCTTCCGCCTCTGGTCACTCTTTCCTGTGTGTATAGCACCGGTCCCTTGTCGTAGCATTTTATAAGAATTGCCACAATGAGCATTACCGGAGACAGCACTATGAACATCAGTCCGGCTATTATGATATCCGCCACTCTTTTGACAAAGCTTTCAAATGCCGTCATGGTATAGTCCTTGGTTATGAAAAGCGGAGTATCAAACAGATGATTGTTTCCGCTGCTCCATATCACTATATCGGAAATAGTGGGAACAACATATGCTCTTATACCGTTTTCATAGCAGAGATGTATAAGCTCCGTTCTGAGGTAGTAATCAACCCTGTGTATGATTATCCCGTCGTAATCCTTGGACATTTCAAGAATCTTTTCCTGTGGCTCTTCAGCTGAAATGACAGCCTCAATAGTAAATTTGTCAGGTCTTGTACGGAAAATGTCCAGCATTTCATCCGGTCCTTTGTCTCCGTAAATCAGAAGCAGACGTTTAGGCGGAAAAAGCTTACATTCTATCGAATGAAGAGCTATCGTGTATCCGCAGGAAAATACCGCTTCAACCAAAAATAAGACAAACAGGGCCAGAGGATTTCTGAATTCTCTGGTTATCATACATACGACCGCGTATATGACCACATTCGCCGAAAAGATGGAGAGCACCTTCGAAAGGAGCAGCTCCTCCTGTCTGTAGTGCCCCAGTCTGTAACCTCCGTAAAACAGTGTAATGATACAGACCTCGGCAAAATAAAATACCATAAGCGTATTCTGAAGCCAGGGATAGATAAAATATCCGAAGCCGGGAGCATAATACCTTATCCACACATAATAGAATAAAAGTGTTTCCGGAATCAGCTCAAGCAGAGCATATATGAATAAAAATATTTTTTTGTATCTGTCTTTTGAATCATGATTCATTGCTTAATTTATCTGCCTGCGTACATATCATCATAATATTTCTGATAATCTCCGGAGGTTACGCGCTTCATCCATTCTTCATTTTCAAGATACCATTTAATGGTAAGTCTGATACCGTCCTTGAACATAGTCTCGGGATACCAGCCGGTCTCTTCCTTGATCTTGTCGGGTGCTATGGCATATCTCCTGTCATGGCCCTTCCTGTCCGTAACATAAGTTATAAGCTCTTCGCTTACATTACTCTTTCTCTCATCGCTGTCGGGAAGCAGCTCGATAAGCGTTTCAAGTATTATCTTTATTATCTCAATATTCTGCTTCTCATTATGTCCGCCTATATTGTATCTCTGCCCGAGTCTGCCCTGCTCCATTACCATGTCTATTCCCTTGGCATGATCCATTACATAGAGCCAGTCACGAACATTCTTTCCGTCACCGTACACGGGAAGCTTCTTGCCCGAAAGAGCATTGTTAATGATAAGCGGTATCAGCTTCTCGGGGAACTGATAAGGACCGTAGTTATTGCTGCAGTTTGTAATATTTGCAGGAAAATGATATGTATCGATATAAGCTTTAACAAGCATATCGCTTGAAGCCTTACTTGCCGAATAAGGGCTGTGAGGATCTATGGGACTG
>CACYCJ010000109.1 GCA_902772925.1 uncultured Lachnospiraceae bacterium | reverse complement strand
TTTAAGCATCCTGCACAAGTCCCTCATGTATTACTTCCGACATATATTCAAGCATATCATCGGTCATTCCCGGGTATACTCCTATCCAGAAGGTATCCCTCATTATCCTGTCGGTATTTTCAAGGCTGCTCGCTATACGGTAGCCCTTTCCTTCCTTTCTCATCTGGTCGAAGCAGGGATGCTTTGTAAGATTTCCCGCGAAAAGCATTCTTGTCTGAACACCCCTTCCTTCAATGTATCTTACAAGCTTTTCTCTGTCGACCCCATCCTTGCAGGTTAACATAAATCCAAACCAGCAGGGATCCGAATTTTCCTCCGCAACTGGAAGTATCAGCTTATCCTCCGTATCCTTAAGAAGCGCCATGAGCTTATCGAAGTTTTCTCTTCTCTTCTCGGCGAAACCGGGGAACTTCTTTATCTGTGCAACGCCGATCGATGCCTGCATTTCGGTTGCCTTAAGGTTATATCCGAAATGCGAATATACATATTTATGATCATAACCTGCGGGAAGCTCACCGTACTGTCCGTCGTAACGGTGTCCGCATTTATTGTCCTGACCGGATTCACAGGAGCAGTCCCTTCCCCAGTCACGAAACGATCTTACTATCTTGTGAAGCAGAGGGTTATCCGTATAAACGGCTCCGCCCTCTCCCATCGTCATATGGTGAGGCGGATAGAAGGACGAGGTTCCTATATCTCCCACCGTTCCGGTAAGATATTCCTTTCCGTCAAGTGTATATTTTGTTCCCAATGCGTCGCAGTTATCCTCAATCAGCCAAAGCTTATGCTTTTCACAGAATTCCTTAACCGCCTTAAGATTAAAGGGATTTCCGAGTGTATGAGCAGCCATCACAACCTTGGTCTTCTCCGAGAGCGCTCCCTCTAAAAGCGTCACATCCATATTGTAGCCGGGAACGGTAACATCTATAAACACGGGAACCACTCCGTACTGTATAGCAGGAGTCACAGTGGTCGGAAAGCCTGCGGCAACCGTTATCATCTCATCCCCCGGTCTTACCTGTCTGTCACCGAGAAGCGGTGATGTAAGAGCCATGAAAGCGAGCAAATTAGCCGATGAGCCCGAATTGACAAGCGAACAGTACTTCACCCCGAGATAGTCCGAAAAATCCTTTTCGAACTGTCTTGCATAGCGGCCTGCCGTAAGCCAGAAATCAAGTGCCGAATCAACAAGATTTGTCATCTCTTCATGATCATATACACGGGAAGCATAATTTACTCTGTCACCTTTTTTATATTCCTCTTTAGCGTGATAGGTATCGCAGTATTCCCGAACCATGGCAAGTATCTCTTCTCTTGCCTTATCTTCTGATTTTCCTTCAAACATTTTGATCTACCTCAATCTGTTACTTTATTTTCCATCTGTCGTTTTTTGCTCTGCCGATTCACTATGTTTTCGTCCTACCACTTCTTCCAGGGAGCAGAGTCTGTATTCCACATTTTTTCGAGTATGTCCTTCTCCCTCTTCGTGTCCATGCACTGCCAGAAGCCTTCATGATTATAGGACATAAGTTCTCCCTCAGAGGCAAGCTTTTCTATCGGCTCCTTTTCGAAGATCGAAGAGTCTCCGTCGATGTAATCAAAAACCTCGGGTTCAAGCACCATGTAGCCTGCGTTCACGGGCATTGAATCATTTATGCTCTTTTCACGGAAGCTCCTTACCGCATTGTCACCGCCTATATCCAGAATGCCCTTCTGCTGCTGGATCTTTACGGATGTAAGGGTTGCGATCTTTCCGTGGCTTTCATGGAATTTAAGCAGCTCGTCCATGTCAACATCACATACACCGTCGCCGTAGGTCAGCATGAACCTTTCATTACCGATATACTTTTGAACTCTCTTTATCCTGCCGCCCGTCATGGTCTGAAGCCCGGTATCGACCACCGTAACCTTCCACGGCTCCGAATGCTGATCATGGATAATTACTTTATTGCCTTCCGTAAAATCAAAGGTTATATCGGATGTATGGAAGAAATAATCTGCGAACCATTCCTTTATTATATGCTGCTTATAGCCGGCGCAGATAACAAAATCATTATGTCCGTAATGGGAATATTCCTTCATTATGTGCCATATAATGGGCATCCCGCCGATCTCTATCATGGGCTTGGGTTTATATTCGGACTCCTCGGAAAACCTTGTTCCGAAGCCTCCCGCCAAAAGTACTACCTTCACTAAAGCACTCCTTTCCGCATACATTTATCTCCCGGAGTATTTTATTTATGTCCGAGAACTATGATGCACGCATCCCTGTCGGTATATTCAACACCGTTAAATGTAAGATATCCGTTTGCAAGAGTATTTTCGCTGTCATCCTGTGCAGCATAGATACACAGTCTGTCCGTAGGATCGTTGAAATTCGAGGTAACCACCAGCTTATAATACTTTCCGGGCTCAACGCTAATGGGAGTATCGAAGAAGCCCTCCACATATTCGTTGCTGCCGTAGGACAAGGTTTCTATTTCCGTAGTTCCGAGAACCTCACCGGTATCATTATCGAGTATTGAGCAGGTAAATACGGCGCTTGTATACTGCACCTTCTGATAACAGAGTATCTTAACCTCCGTAATGCTGTCGCCTGCCGCAGGGAAAATCTGGACAAGCTCGGATTCATCCACCATCGGATCCAGGGGATCGATGATATAGTCGGTGGCAACCTGATAGATTGGAAGCGGGCCCGTCGCATTTCTGTACATTGCATAGGTTGCGGGGATAAGAAATACCACAACTATGATGCCGGCACGGAGTCTTATCAGCCACTTATAGTTAAGCACCTTGACCACCTTATCCTTGATCTGGTACTTTCTGTTGCTGAAAAATGCCATTACCAGAAGCAGCGCAGAGAATGCCGAGTACCACAAGGATTTATTTCTGAAGACATAGAACTTGGAGAGGTGGAACTCGCCGCCCTCAAAGCCTGCTATAAGCTCTCTTAAAACTCCGTATTTAAATGTGGTCTCGTCCGAGGTTCCCTCAAATGCAACCGACAGAAATCCGGTAAATGCGAAGAACATCATCGTATCCGCGATAAGATATACATCAGGCTTATCACTGAAAAGAATTCCGAATACAAGGAACGGAACTATAAACAGTACCCACTGGGGATGCCAATACGAAAGTCCGAAAAATGAGAAGCAGACCATACAAGTGATAAAGATTGAAAATCTCAGCTCGTCATCTTCATCCTCAAACTTTTTGAAATAAGTATACGCGCAGAGGAATACCCAGAGCAGTACAACGAAGCTTGCCGTTGCGCCTCCGCCTCCCGATCCGGAATTGAAGATGAAATCCGTTGCTCCGAATCCGAAGATACCGGCTCTGAACGCAGAGGACCTTACATAAAAGAGCATTTCCACAACAAACACACTTCCGGCCTGTATCAGCCTTAAAATGATCTTCCATATATTCTTTTCCCTTATAAAAAGAAGCGGAACAAAGATAAGAAGTGCGTAGTATTTACAGGTGATAGCTACCGCAAAGGAAAGTGCGAAGGATGTATCCTTTTTCTTAACCCAGAAATAGACACCCAGCATCATAAAGAATGCGGTTATAACATCATACTGGCTGAATATAAACTGACTGTAGATAGCTATGGGTGAGCTGTAGAAAAGAAATGCGCCGACAAGAGCGATTTTCTTATCAAAATTCTTCTCTCTTAAGATCTTGTAAATGATAAATCCTATAAGGATATAAAATACAGTTGTAAAAAGCTTATACCAGAGTCTTACAAGAACAGGCGCATCGAAATCAGCCGTCGTCGTTACGAAAAGCCTCATGGGGATATTCCATATAGCAAAAAGTATATAGGTCGTCGGCATATAATTGTCGGCACCCAGAGTCTTCAGATTGTACTCATAAAAGTCGAATATATGACCGTTCAGATATGCAAATGAAGATCCTCCGGTATGAAGCATATCTCCCTGCATGAAGAAAAAGAAGCAGGTTCCTGTTAAAAGAAACAAAAGGACCCAGTCGATAATGCTGATATTTTTAAAGAATTCCTGAATTTTTTTCATTTTTTTAGTCCTATTCTGATATTACTTTGATTCATTACTTGAAGAAGCATTTTTCACACTCTTCTTAATGCTGGTGCTGCTGATACCTTCCGTGTAAGGGAAAAACTCCATTTCGGCGCCCCGTTTATGAAGCTCCTCTATAATGTCATTCCAATGATTTGCGTGATCGTTTCCCGAGAAATGGCAGTCATAATGCAGCTGCTCCCATGCAGCGATCTTATCCGTGTTGGAAAAATCCACCGGCACAACTTCATCCACGCACCGAAGCCCCTCTATAACTCTTGCCCTGTCCTCATAGCTGATGACAGGCTTCTTTCCCTTGTAGTACTCCACCAGTTCATCGGTAAGAACGCCTACTATCAGATAATCGCAGCGTTCCTTGCATCTTTCGAAAAGGATCAGATGTCCTTTATGGAAAAGATCGTACACTCCCGGGACATATCCTATATGATACGGCTTGGATACCACTTTATTTGATGTTTTTCCGTTTTCCTCCGACATATCCTTTGATGCGTCCTCCGAAAGAAGCACGGTTATGTCGTTCATAGCCTTGCTGAACCTGTCATAATCAGGCGCCGCTATCTCGAAAAGCCCCTCATATTTTTTAAACTGCCGAAGATTATAGATGAATTCCTTTTCGATCTCGGCAAAATACGCCTTCATCTCATCATCTATGCCATATCTTTCATACATTTCGGAAAGAGGCACATACTGCTCTACCGCTTTCTTTGACTGATAGAAATAAAACAGTGTCCTGTATATCGGGAAGAGCACGGGGCAATACTGAGCAACAAATTCCTGATCGTAAAAGATTATATCTCTTCCGAATTCGCCGCCGATGTAAAATGCATTAAGCGGCGCAAGATCTATATACGCATTCAGAAGGACCTCTTCCCCTTCATCATTATTAGACACATCGGCAGACATGTCAATGTATTCCTTTATCTCATCGAAAATGTCAAAAAACAGCTTTTTATCTTCCTTTACTATACGGACAAGTGCGTCGCTGAGCGGCTCCTTATCCATATATTCCATCTCGATGTAAAGTCCTCTCTTATCCTCGCAAAGCTCCACGGGTATGACCGGAACGCAGCGTGATTTTAGCTTTTCGGTATACTTGTAAAGCCTTTTCAGATATTTTTCGCCTTCCTTGTAAATCGGTCTTTTTATAACTTTTCCGTCTCTTCTTACGGAAGTAACGGCACCGTATTTCTCCCCGCGGTCCGTTGTGGTGACTGCAAATATCACATCATTTTTCGGAATACCCGTATCGGCGCAAATCTCCACCAGAAATGAGTTAGCCATAAAGCCGAGTGCACCGTCATCTATAACCTCGGAGAGCATTCTGTGCTCGGGAATAAAAACGGATCTGTCCTGATAATCATAATCTACAAGTCTTTCGGCTATGCTTTTTCCGTTTCTGTAATCATCGGTGCATATGACCTGCGGCATTCTGCTGTCGGGAAGCGGATAATAAAATTTGTAATTATCCACGCCTGTTTCCCGAAGTATATTCTCTACCTCACTGTGACTGTAGCCTCTGCCGGTATATTTCGTATCGCTCCTCAGATACCCGCCGACGCCGTCAAACACTACTCCGGTAAAGGGATCCTTTGCGCCGCAGAAGTATTTCATTCCGTAGCGGTTGGTAAACAGCGCAAGCAGCCGTCCCTCCGGCTTAAGCAGCATCATACATGCCCGAAGTATCTCTGCAGGTTTATCATAAAAGCAATCCTTGACTACAATGTAATCATAACCCGCATGCAGCAGTCCCTGCTCCCTTCCCGCGCTGAGCAATACATCGGGAAGCTGTCCGCAAACCACGCTTACATTGTCGCATTCTCTCAGCCTTTCCTCGGTAATCTTTTTTTCCTCCTCGGAAAATGCAACGGCAGTCACGCTACGAAGCTTTTCGGAGAAAAACCCCGTGACTGTGCCGAAATCCGCCCCGATTTCGAGCAAAGCTCCCTCGGGATCAAAATCATACCAGTTAAACAGAGATTGCCGGAGAGGTGAATTCATATACTTTTCGTCAAATGTATCATTCATAATTCTCATACTTTTTTCACTTTATATTGACGCCCATAGTTGTATATAGGTACTGACAACTCAGGGCTGTTAATCTATAAGATTAAAGCAATTTTATTTCTCATAATAATGCATATAGTAAATCAGGTTTACTTTGCATAATCCGGTATCTTCCTCAGGCGTATATTCATCAGGTCTTTTAGATCTATGTCTCGTCTTCCGCCCCACAGTTCATCATCAATGAGTATCCCGTCATACATTGCTTTATCGGCTTCCGATGCGTAGCGTATAAATGCCTCGAAGAAAAGCGAAGCTTCCATGTATCTGAAGCCTGCCTGCTTTTCGAAGTCCGAGAAATAGTCCGTAAAAGCTCTTACAAAATCGAGCGCGCCTTTTTGCTGAGGGATGACCGTTCTTTCATATCCGGGTGCCGTTCCTATATCAAAATGCGGCTTTTTCTCATCATCGTAACCGATACAGGACGGAGCCGCCTCAAGATAAGAATATTCTCTGAGTGAAGATTCCATATGAGGATTAAAATCGAGGAAGCTTCTTATCTCTATCCCCGCCATTTCTTCATATCTGAAATGCCCTCCGGAATCACTGTGGAAAAAGTAAACCTTCGGCTTTGTTCCCGTGGCCTCCGCTATAGCCGCCGCTATCCTTCCGCTGTAGCCCATATCAAATATCGCGCAATTGTCGGTTATCTTATCCTTAAGATAGCTTTTGACCCTTTCCTTTGAAGCCCTATGAACCTCTTCATCATACATATTGTCCGCAAAAATCCGGATAAACTCCTTAAAGCTTCTATCTGTAAAGCTTTTATCCTTCGGAATCCCGTAAGACTCGGAAATCTGAATAAGTTCATCCGCTCCCTTATCCCTTCTGATACAGAAATCAAGTAGCTTTATCAGCTTTTCCGGAGTCTGATAGCTTTTATCCACGGGAAGCTCATAAAGATCAAATTTCGTGCGGATCATTACAGGAAGCAGCGACAGCCTCGAAACATATATATAATCCGAAGGGGGCAGTTTTCCGTTTAAGCCTGCCATATCGTAAGCCTCCTTCGGAAGGTAACCGTCCCTCGAAAGGAAGATCATTCTTTTAACATCATCCCTTTTTACATTTTCGATGATCCATTTCGTAAGCGCAAGAAGCTCCGGACCGAGAGCCGCATATCCGCAGAAATAAGGATCATTATTATAAACCGATTCGGGGTTAAAGCTTCGGAACGGATCATCGAAATACATATTTGAAGCCATCTTTCTCATCGCCTTAAATCCGACGGAGCCTGATGCGGCTTCATAATTGATGAATCCTCCGCAAAGTCTTTTTACCTCTCTGTCACATTCGTATTTTCTGTAAATATCGGCGGTATTCGGCAGATAACAGGTCCTTATACCGAGCTTTGCGGGAATGAGACAGTCAGCCTCCGAATTATCTCCGATATGAAGGATATTTTCCGCTCCTACGCCCTCCGTCTCTATAATATACTTATAAAGCGAACCGCTGATCTTTCTTTTTCCGATTTCAGAGGAAACATAGATTTCGGAAACATCATCCATGCCGTTTTCAGAAAGAAGCTCTCTGATAAACTTCTTTGTCATATACATATCGGATGTGATTATGACTCTTTTCCCTTTTTCCAAAGCCTTCTTTAAAAGAAATCTTCCGGTCTCTCTTACCTTCAGCAGCTTTTTCTCAAGCGCCGTCTCCTCACGAAGCATTACGCTGCAGACATTTTCCGGAATGCCCATAACCTCGTGCATAGCGCCGTATATTCTTGATATATCAAAGTCCTCCGGCAGCTTATCGGCGTTATCTATTATATTTCGTCTTAAGATTGCTTCCGCTTCTGTGCGGATTATCAAAAAATCGGGTGCATTTTCCATTACTTCCCTGAATTTCTTATCAAGTAGACGATATACATCCGCAGGACTTTCGACAGGGCGGACAAAAAGCGTATCAAACATATCGAAGCTTACGAGTTTTATG
>CACYCJ010000108.1 GCA_902772925.1 uncultured Lachnospiraceae bacterium | reverse complement strand
TAATTAGTGATATTAGAAGTGTTCATAAACATTGTCCTCCACGAGTACATTTAAACACATTTAATCACTATTGTCAATATTCTTGAGTACTTAAAGAATTCTCCTGATTTTCCGACATTTCCTGTTCTTCTGACATCTTCAGTTCTTCCGCTATATCATCGTCTTCCTTCTCGAATTCCTCCGGTTCAAGTATAATCTTATAAGCCCACGGCGGTATCTTAGGTGCATATTCATCCTCCTTCAGAAATGCGAAGAGCACATCATAGCTCGGCATTTCCTCCGGATAGGTCCCGTAGCCATCCGTGAAATATATCAGCCCTTTAAGGTCATCGAATTCGCCCTTAACAAGGAGCTCATTTACATATGAAAATACAGGACGAAAATCAGTCGAACCGAAGCCCTTTATCTTGATGGATTCACAGAATTTGTCGAATTCATTTCTGTCCGTTATCTTTGTATCCTCCCTGATACGATTATCATTCTGGATAATGTGTATATTTACCTTCGTAAAAAAATTATCGTTACTTTTCAGGATATTATAGGTTTTCTTCAGGAAATTTTTTACAACCTCACCCTTGGTGGAGGCAGATGTATCTATAGCTATGACAAAATCCTTTATCCTGTTATCATCCTTATATTCAAGCGGTTCAACAAGAGGCATATTTCCGTAATTCTCGAGGCCGTAGGTATAATAGATATAATCAAACTCATCGTCATTTATCCTCATATCCTCGCCGGTGGTCATAAAGCGGCTGAGCATTTCTCCGTAGTCATATCTTTCTTTCGTGGCTTCCTTAAGATTATAATCCATCTCTTCGTTTGTAAGCTTGCCGCCGGAAAATGATTTATTTTCCGTCCGCACTCTTTCGCTTATCTTCTGCCACTTTTCCATGATGATCTTTATTTCTTTTTTTTCTCTCCAATAGATGTGCTCGTCCTTATGGAATAAAACGAAAAACTCCCTTTTTCCGGCCTCTGACATTCCGTTTATCCTGAAGTATCTGTAGATTTTTTCCGCAGTAAGACCGCCTGCCTCGCGCCTTAGTATCTTAAGTCTTTCCTCCGCCTCACTGTCTCTTTTTGTGCTTACCGCAAAAAGCCCCAGCGAAAGTATCACCGCCTCGACTGCGGCATCAGCCGATACATCCCAAAGCTCCCTGTCTATCTTTTCATAGTTAAAGGGATGAAAAAATACAAGGTGCAGCAAAAGATGCAGATATGTTCTGGTAACTCTTTCAGGTTCAGCCTCATAGGTTTTCAGCACCCAGACCGGATCGAAATATATGTATTCTCCGTCCGTAGCCATGCCTCCGCCCACCATATTACCGCCCTTTGCTATATCATATTTCGGAATAAGCGTAAGCGCCGCAATAGCCGCATTCAAAAATCGAAGATGCATTGCAATGGTGTCCCTCGAAAGACCCAGCACCTTAAAGGCAAGCGCTTCTATCTTTTCTTTTTTCGCTTTATCATAAGTGTTATCGTTCATTTTTTCATTCCCGATTGTTGCAATTCACAATTGTTACAATTCCCGATTGCTGCAATCTAAGTTACTTGTCGCTGATTTCTTCCATCACAGTAATAGCTTCGTCAAAAATCTTCAGTGCTGAATCGATGGGCTTTCTGGTTGAAAGATCCACTCCGGCAATCTTAAGCAGGCTGACGGGATCCTTAGTGCAGCCGCTCCTTAAAAATTCCCTGTAGTTCGAAAGCGCATTTTCCTCACCCTCAAGAATCCTGTGTGCTATATCAACAGCCGCCGCATAGCTTGTTGCATACTGATATACATAAAAATTGTAATAAAAATGAGGTATCCTGCTCCATTCATAAGCTATAAGCGGATCGGATATCATTTCATCTCCGAAATACTCTTTATTGAGCGAAAGATAAAGCTCTGACAAGGTATCTGCGGTAAGGGGTATTCCCTGCTCCGCCATTTCATTTGTCTTTCTTTCAAACTCTATGAACATCGTCTGTCTGTAAACAGTACCCTTGAAGCTTTCCAGATAATGATTTATGAGATTGGCCTTCTCCTTCTCATCCTCTGCCTTTTTCAGAAGATATTCGAGAAGAAGCACTTCGTTGGTTGTTGAAGCAACCTCCGCAACAAAAATCTTATACTCCGAATTCAGGAAGCTCTGATTTTTCGACGAATAATATGTATGCATGGAATGTCCCATTTCATGTACAAGCGTAAAAATGTCATCCAGAGTACCGTTAAAATTCAGGAGCATATAGGGATGCACTCCGTAAACTCCGGAAGAATAGGCTCCGCTTCTCTTTCCTTTATTTTCTAACACATCGATCCAACGGTTTTCATATGCTTCCTTTACAACCTCGATATAATCTTCACCGAGGGGTCTGAGTGCTTCAAGAGATATGGCCATTGCATCTTCATAGCTTACCTTGACCGTATAATCCTGAACCATGGGCGCATATACATCATACATATGCAGCTCATCGACTCCGAGCAGCTTCTTACGGAGCCCGACATATCTGTGCATTTTATCCATATTGTCATGTATGCTTGCTATAAGATTATCACATACCGCGGGGTCGACATTATTTCCGTCAACAGCTCTTTTAAAGGTTGATTCATATCCTCTCGACTTTGCATAAAATATCTGCTGCTTTACCTGCCCGTCATAAAGTGCCGCAAATGTGTTTTTGAATTCTTTATATTTTTCATAAAAGGCTTCAAATGACCTTTTTCGAAGATCCCTGTTATGAGACATCTGAAGCGGAACAAATCTTCCGTTTGAAAGTCCGATCTTTTCTCCGTCTTCACCTTCGATCTCAGGGAATTTCATATCCGCATTGCTGAGCATTCCGAACGCATTCGAAGGGGTCTCCGCCATATCTCCCGAAGCAGCAAGTATTTTTTCTTCAATCTTGCTTAAGGAATGCTCCTTCATTCTGTAAACATCATCCAGAGTAACTCTGAATTCCTCAAGACCTTTTTCTTCTTCATAAAACTCCTTCAGCCTTTCCTCGGGTAATGACAATATCTCGGGATCCATAAAAGAAAGCATTTCGGAGATACCTACATAAGCCATCTGCGCTCTCTGGATCAGCTTCTGGTTTTCCGGTTCCGCAGTATCCTGATCATGCTTCATATTTGCATAGGAATATACACTCGATATCGTCTCCATTGTATCCTGGAAAAGCTTCATAGCCTTAAGCAGAGTATCCGGACTTTCGACAATGTGTCCTTCGAGTCCTGCAAGCTCCTTTGCAAGCGCATTTGCTTTCTCAAGGTCCTTTTCCCAAAGATCAGCTGTTTCATATATATCCTCCAGCCTCCATGTCATGGAAACCGGCACTTCATTTCTTTCAGGTAAATTCTGCTCCATAATACATACCTCCGTTCAGTTAATGTTAATATTATATCAAATATTTCTATATTGATGAATAATAAATTGCCATAATGGAATATATAGGTACTGTCCCAAAC
>CACYCJ010000107.1 GCA_902772925.1 uncultured Lachnospiraceae bacterium | reverse complement strand
GGATCTGCTTCCCGAAAACTTCTGCCGGGAGCTGGAGAAGCTTCGTACAGAGGTTAAAAAGCTGGATCCTCAGCTTGCCCGCGCCGTTATAGAAAAGGAAAGCGGAAAAAAGATAGACGAGATTTTCAGCGAATTTCGTGATGAACCCCTGGGATCCGCATCAATCGGACAGGCACATTACGGAGTGCTTAAGGATGGAACAGAGGTAGTCGTTAAGGTTCAGAGACCTCTTATCGCAGATATGATGTTCAAAGACTTTGCACTTCTCAAAAAGCTTGCGGGACTTCTTAATGTGATAGTTGATGATGACGATCCTCAGACCATTGATCTTCTTACCACCATTGAGGAATTTGAAAAGGTTACATACGAAGAGCTGGATTTCCGTATTGAAGCCGAAAATACCAAGTTTTTCAAGGAACATTGTATAGAAGATGAAGAAGTGGTTTCATGTCCGACGGTAATCGACGAGCTTTGTACGGAGAGAATGTTTACAATGACATTTGTAAAGGGTTATTCCGTATCAAAGAAAGAAAAGATTGCGGAAGAAGGTTACGATCTTAATGAAATCGGAAAGGCGCTTATAGATAATTATGTACATCAGGTTCTGGATGTAGGTGTTTTCCACGCCGATCCTCATCAGGGCAATATCATTGTAAGTGAAGGAAAACCTTACTGGATCGATTTCGGTATGGTGGGCCGTATCAGCCAGAAGGATATCGACGTTCTTCAGAAGCTGGTCATCGCACTTGTAACAAGTGACGGGGATTCTCTCATTAACAGTCTGTCGTCACTCGGAGCCACAAGCGCTGCCACCGATCAGGAAAAGCTTCGTGATGATGCGGACATACTTATGGCAAAATATGCAAATGTCCAAAGCCTTGACGATATAGATATGACGACGTTGTTTGATGAGATAATGGATCTTGCGGCAAACAATAAGATCGAGCTTCCCGGAAGGTTTACTATGCTCGGAAGATCGATCATTACCATCGAGGGAGTTCTTGAGGAGCTTTGCCCCGAACTTAATCTGTTTACCATACTTACCGATAAGATGATGGATCGTATGAAGAAGAGCTTTGATGTTAAGGAAACATTGACAAAGCTCGGAAAAGATCTCATCGATGTTGGCGGTAAGACAGTGAAGCTTCCCGCACTCATCGCAGACAGCCTTGCTCTTCTTAACAGAGGAAAGCTTAAGGTAAATGCGTCGCTCACCGAAATAGATGAACCCCTTGAAAGGATAGGTGACTTCCTGAGATATGTTATACTTGCGGTATTTGCCTGCGTGCTTTTCATAGGATCGTGTATACTTTGTATGACAAGCCTTAAACCGGTAGTTGCCGGAGGAGTTCCGCTTGTTGCTCTGGTAGGAATCCTTTTCTCTGTGGCGCTTGCCATATATTCCGTAAAGAAGCTGTTCAATAAGAAGAAATGATACTTTGCCGGTCACAAGGATATCGTAGCATTCCTTAACATATTGGAGGTACATTAAGAAATATGAAAAAGATTTTCGGTCGAATATTGATAGTACTACCGGCTATCGCGGTTCAGCTGATATGGTTTTATCTGATAATTGTAGGATTGAACAGAATACTGCACGGATACCTCGGAACTATCATCAGTATCGTTTTTACGGTGCTTGCCGTGGTATTTGTTACAAATCTTGTGGCAAAGCGTGATGAGAGTTCATATAAGCTGCTTTGGGTAATGGTCATAGTCGCATTTCCTATCTTAGGCGCCATGCTTTATTTTGCGCTGGGTAATAAGAATACCGGAAATAAGCTTGAAAAACAGCTTGAAAAGACGGATAAATCATTTCCGAGGATTACGGATAATTCCAAAATAAATGAAAAATGCCTGGCTACGATAGAATCAGAAGATGCAAGAATCGGACAGACGCTCGGATTTATAAGCGAATCCACGGGCTTTCCGATAGTTCCGAATGAAACATCGAAATATTATCCCTTCGGTGAGGATATGTTTTCCGATATGTGCGAGGATCTGAAGAAGGCCGAGAAGTATATTTATGTTGAATACTTCATTATTCAGTCCGGAAAATTCTGGGATACAATCACTGAGATTCTTGCCGAAAAAGCGGCAGAGGGTGTCGATGTCAGAGTAATGTATGATGACCTCGGAAGTATAGCAACATATTCGCTGAGGGAAATAAAGGGTCTATCATCCAAGGGGATTAAATGTATACCCTTTAACCCGTTTCTTACCATCAGGACACAGCTGAATAACAGAGACCACAGAAAGATAATGGTAATCGACGGAAAGGTAGCCTATAGCGGCGGTGTGAACCTTGCCGATGAATATATCAACGAGACTCATCCCTTCGGTCGCTGGAAGGACATAGGCTTCAGGCTTACCGGAGATGCGGTGGGCAGCTATACATTCATGTTCGTAGAGTTCTGGAACGCATTTTCGAAGGATAAGATTTCCGATGAAGCATTAAAGGCAATCATAGAAGAGGCAAATATCGGAAGAATTAACGAAGATGTGACAAGCAGCAAAAACGGATACATTCTGCCTTACTATGATTCTCCGATGAGAGACGAGCATACGAGTAACATTCTTTTCTCCGAAATGCTGTCGCTCGCAACGGATTATGTGTGGTTTTATACGCCGTACCTTATGCTCGGTGATGCACTTTTCGATGCATTTATCAGGGCAGCCAGAAGAGGCGTGGATGTAAGGATCATAATGCCGGGAATACCCGACAAGAAAATGGTATTCAGGCTTTCGAGAAGCTACTACGAGGATCTGCTTAAAGCAGGTGTAAGAATTTACGAGTATACCCCCGGCTTCGTACATGCAAAGGCATTTATAGCCGATGATAAGGTGGCCGGAATCGGAACCGTTAATCTTGATTACAGAAGCCTTTTTCTGCATTTTGAATGTAACTCCGTATTTTATAAGGCGGATATAATCTCCGATCTGAAAAAGGACTACCTTGAGTCGCTTGAGGAGTGCAGGGAAGTAACGATAGAAGATATAAACAGAAACGCAATTCACAAGTTTGTGAATAATCTTCTCAGAGTGATTGCGCCGTTATTGTAAATGTGATAGGGTGTGACAGGGGACGGTTCCCTGTCACATTTTTAAGGAGAAATGAAAATGGAACATATTACTTTCAGACCGAGGGGCGTTTGCTCCGTTAAACTTGATTTTGATATTGATGATGAAAAGAAGCTTCATAATGTTGTTTTTGTCGGTGGCTGCAACGGAAATCTTAAAGCTATCGGAAGGCTTGTCGAGGGCAGGGATGCCGCGGAGGTTGCCGATATCTTAAGGGGTAATGACTGCAATATGAAAGGAACATCCTGCGCAGATCAGTTTGCGAAGGCTATCGATCAGTGCTTATGACAGTTGAAGAAAGGTTTTACAAAAAAAGCGTCAGAATAGTTAATTCGGTTTTTCTTATTTTGATAGTATTTTCTGCATTTCTGTTTGTCTATTACGGAGTTATCCATAAACAGGATGCGATAAATGAGGATCCTATTTATCCGATTGATAAATGGACTGTCATTGAGGGAGACGGGACTACATTCGAGACAGACGGCTTTTATACCGCAGAAAAAGACTATGATAAGGATTTTACCATCGTTTCCCGGTTGCCGAAGGAAGCAGGTGACAATTCTTATCTTGTTTTGTCGACCGGAAAAAATCTGAAGCTGTATATAGATAATGAGCTTCGTTACAGCTTTGATAATGAGAATGATGTCACTATTCCCGGGGGCGGAGTGAAGAGATTTTACTTTATGGTTCCGCTTAAAGCATCCGATTCGGGCGCTGAGCTTCGCATAGAAAGAGAGTCTACGACTAAAAGGGGTGTGATCGTACCTGAGACATTTGTAAGTACTCTCGGCGGGACATATTCATATATGATGGGAAAGTACGGCCCTTCCTTTATGCTTGCCGAGATCGTTCTGATATTTGCACTCGTGGTACTTATCATAAGCATCGTTCTCAGAGTCATTTACAAAATGCAGGTCAAAATGCTGTATGGCGTAGTGGGGATCGTCATGATCTCACTCTGGGTACTGACAAATTCCATGCTGTATCCGTTTATCTTCGGAACGCATCACATTGACGGCGTGATAAACTATATGATATGCCTGATGCTCCCGTTCGGACCGGCCTTTTATCTGAATGCGGTTCAGAACGAAAGATATAAAAAGAGCATGTCGGTAATAATGCTGATAGCATCATTAAATGCGCTTATCTGGCCGTTCCTTCATTTTACCGGTATATATCCCTTTTACGATGCTCTGAAATTCATTACGACGATACTTGCGCTTCTTTCATTTTCGGCTATCGTGATACTTGCCATCGATGCAGCAAGAGGATATGCGAAGGAATATAAATATACTGCGATAGGATTTGTAGGCTTCCTTATAATCGGAATCTTCGAAGCGGTGTATCTGAATTTCTTTACTCCGAAATATGAAGAGCTGCCTATGGTCATAGGACTTGGATTTTTCCTGACCCTCGTTGTCATTCAGCAGGTGGACGATATCAGAAATACATATCTTGAAAAACAGAGGGCGGTCAGCCTTTCCGAGAGCAAGACAAAGTTCCTTGCAAGCATGTCTCATGAGATCAGAACTCCCATCAATTCCATTCTCGGAATGAATGAAATGATACTCAGGGAAAATCAAGATGAGACGATAGACGAGTATGCCCGAGGCATCAAGGGCTCCGGGAAAATGCTTCTTATGCTTGTAAATGATGTGCTTGATTTTTCGAGGATAGAAGCGGGAAAGCTGGAGATCAACGAAGGCGAATTTTACATTTCGGATGTTCTTAAGGATGTCATTTCGATGACATATGAGAGGACATTTTATAAAGGGCTTGAATTCGGAACCGAGATAATCGCCGAGGTTCCCCTTAAAATGAAAAGCGATGAGTTCAGGCTCAGGCAGATACTGATCAATATTCTGAACAATGCGGTAAAATATACGGATGACGGAAGTATTACGCTGATCGTCGGCGGAGAACGCATTTCCGATGATAAGTTTAATCTGTTTCTCAGTGTAAAGGATACCGGACGAGGTATTAAAAAAGAGGATCAGGAGCATCTCTTCGAAGCATTTACCAGAGCCGATCTCAGAGCAAATATCAGTATCGAAGGTACCGGCCTCGGACTTGCTATTGTAAAGAGCGTAGTAGACTCCATGCAGGGCAGCGTTGAGGTTGAGAGTGAATACGGAGTAGGATCAGAGTTTCGGATAAAGATACCGGTTAAGATGATCGGAAATGAGATTCTTACCGGGGATATGCTTGAAAGCGTAAAAAGACCGATGGAAAAGAAGGAGGAGGCCGCCTTCAAGGCGCCTGAAGCTTGCATTCTTGCAGTTGATGATAATAAGACCAATCTCACTATTGTGAGACTTTTCCTTAAGAGGACAGAGGCAAAGCTTGATATCTGCGGAAGCGGAAGCGAGGCTATAGCTATATGCAGAGAGAAGAAATATGATCTTATCTTTATGGATCATATGATGCCGGATCCCGACGGGATAGAGACCTTGAAGATTATCAGAAATGACGATAAATCTTTAAATCGTGACACCACGGTCGTAGTGCTTACCGCAAATGCAATCGCGGGCAGCAGACAGATATATCTTGACGCCGGCTTTGCGGATTATCTGACAAAGCCCATTGAATCAAAGGTACTTGAGGAGACTGTAAAGAAATATCTGCCGGAGGAGAAGATAATATACGAAAGCGGTTGCGACGTTAGCAGCAAAGCGCCGGAAGATACATCACTAAGCGGACAGAAAACCGAATCGATAGACGCAACGTTAAGCGGACAGAAAACCGGGCAGGAAGAAGAATCGGGAAAAACATCGGAGGATGGATCCCTGGAAAGCAGGTTAAAACACTTCCCGGGAATGGACTACGAAAAAGCCCTGCTTTACTGTGACAGTGATATCGAATTCCTGCAGGAGATAATATCAGATATCGTAAGCGACTGCGGTCCGCGTCTGGAAAGAATGAGAGAAAGCCTTAAGAATGAGGATTACAAAGCATATGCCACGGATTCACATTCGGTCAAGAGCTCTATGGCAACCATAGGAATGACGGAGTTTTCCGAAAGGGCAAAGAAACATGAATTTGCCGCCAAGGACCGGGATACAGACTTCATAGCTAAGGACAGCGAAGGCTTTTTCAAGGAATATGAGGATGTCTGCAGACAGCTTGGTGACTTACAGGTTCTTAAGTGACTCAAGCTATGGAGTATATGAAAATCGAAAAATGTCGAAGGGAGAGTATATGAAAACCGGAAAATCACTAATTGCAGGTGTATGTACGGCAGCTATGATTTTGGGAATGACGGGCTGCGGTGCCGAAAAGACGGCCACGACCGCAGCAAATGAATCAGAAACGACTACCGAACTTACCACACAGGAAGGAACAGCTACAGGTACGGATTTAGCGGAGCTTAAGGAAGAAAAGTGGCTGGAGGAGGAAATCAAAAGAACCAGAGAAGGCGGAGCGTTGGAAGCCGCATTTACCACTGTGGCCATGACTGAAAAAGAGGTTCCGATATATTACAATTCATTGGATGATAAGGAAAATATCACTTTGGCATTTTTTGATGAGGACGGGTCGGTTCCTTATATCAATGTATCGGATATCCCCGGTGTTCTCGAAAAGGCCTATCGGATAAATAAGCTTGATACCGGCTATAAGCTGACATTTTCTTCACAAGACAGCACGGCAACACTTACCAGGGAAAACGGAGCCTGGGCAAAGATAGACTGTGATAAGGATACGATCACATTTCTTGATTATGATGAATTTTTCAGACCGTCAAATCAGGAAAAGCTGATGGATGTGATATCCGAAAATTCATTAAAGAGTGAGGATGCCACAAAGCTGTTCAAGCATAACGAAAAAGCGCTGGAACGAAATGGCGATGCAGCAATCATTTCTGCTGCAGATTACGGGATCGATCTGGTGAAGGAAGAGGAGAATTATTACATTCCCTTCGCAACGGTAAGTGATTTTATCCTCGATTCCCTGTATATGCCTGCTATATATAACGGTAAGAGTATGATACTCTATGAAGCCGGGGGACTCGAGGGCGAATTCTTAGAGCTTTCAGATATGGGCAAGCTTTATTATGAAGGGGATATCGGAAAGGTAAGTCCGTCAATGGCACATTTTTCATACAATGAGTTATGTATGATGCTGGACTATCATTACGGACTGAAAGAGGTACACAACATAAGCAGCTTTGATAAAGCATTCCTTGAAACAGGCTTGAAGACAGATCTTCTAAGTGAGGATCCGAAGGTTTCGGAAACTGCACTTGCAAAATTTATCGCTCTATATCTGGATGATCTGCACAGTCGGTTTACTCGTCAGTCGTATCATCTCGGTGAGTATGATTTTATTGAATTCGAACCGGGTGAATCCGACAGCTCGTATGATGAGCTGCGCGAAGTGTACAGCAAAGTAAGGGATGAGGCTTATCCCGACGGTATGCCGGCCTATGAGGAAGTAGGAAATACAGCTTATATTACATTTGACTCTTTTGAGGATATTTCAGAGGGTATAAAGTACTACGACAATACACCGACAGACGCGAGCATGGATGATACTTTGGGACTTATGATGTATGCTTATTCCCAAATTAACAGGGAAGGAAGCCCGGTTGAAAATGTGGTTCTGGATATTTCTCTTAACAGCGGAGGGGAATCTGCTGCAGCGGCATATGTCATTGGCGCATTTCTCGGAAACGGGTATTACTCACTTCGAAATGAGGCAACAGGCTCAATGGTAACTGACTCCTATCAGATAGATCTTAACCTGGATCACAAGTTTGATGAGAAGGACAGCTTTAAGGGCTGCAATCTGTATTGCCTTACATCGCCGGTCAGCTTTTCCTGCGGTAATTTTGTTCCGAATGTGTTTAAGAATTCAAATCAGGTCAAGCTGATCGGACAGACCTCGGGCGGCGGTTCCTGCATGGTGCTTCCGGCTACCACGGCAAGCGGTGCGGAATTCCGTGTTTCAGGCGAATACAAGCTGGCCTTCACTAAAAACGGAAGCTTCTATGACATAGATACCGGAGCGGAGCCTGACTATTATATCGGTAATATCGGTAATTATTATAACAGACAGGCACTGACAGACTACATTAACGGATTATTTTAAACTATTGAAAAAAAGAAGCCATCAGATTAAATCTCAGCGCCTCCGCCGTGTCACATCAGTCCTTCTCGCGCATGTCGTAGTTGGTATCCTGATCGATGAGACGGATCATGAGGTCGGCGACCTCGGGATCGAACTGGACGCCACGGCCCTTGACGAATTCCTCGCGGACCTTCTGCTGAGGTATGGGATCACGATAGCTTCTCTTTGATGTCATTGCATCATAAGCGTCGGCTACCGAGATGATCCTGGCAATCTCGGGGATGTCATCACCCGAAAGATGCTGAGGATATCCGTTTCCGTCATAACGCTCATGGTGATAATGAGCACCAAGCGAAAGGTAAGGATATTCGTGAATACTCTGTAATATCTGCGCGCCCATTGTAGGGTGCGTTTTTATTATGTCGTATTCTTCGTCGTTCAGCTTTCCGTTTTTATTGATAATGCTTGCAGGCACACCAATCTTTCCTACATCGTGAAGCAGTGCGGCATAGTAAATCTGGTCACATTCCTGCTCGCTCTTACCGAGAAGGCCTGCCAGCATCTTTGAGTATTCCGCAACTCTTGATGAGTGACCGTGAGTATATTTGTCCTTCGCATCTATCGCATTAACGAGTGCGGTAGCAGTCTGTTCGAAAAGCCTTCTCAGCTTCTTCTGTTCTTCCTCTTTCTGGCGGAAGATAGCAGTTTTACGACGGATATAAAGCCTGATGAAGAATGCGATAAGCAGCATTATGATTCCTGCACAGATGATATAGAACCACAATTCTTCAAAGAATGCTTTCTTTTTTGTTATACGGAAGCTGACTGTCTGTTTTACCGTATGGGTTGAACCGTCGATAAGAGACAGCTGATACTCATAATTCCCGCCTCTGATATTTGTATAACGGACCGGAGCCATGTCGGATTTATTTACTGTGATAGGCTTGGAATCAGAGCCCACAAGGCAGTATTCAATCTGAGGGTCGTGCATCATGTAGGTCAGGGCATAGCCGTGTATCGTTATATTTCTTGCCGATGCGGGAAGGGTAAATTCGCTATTTTCATCGGGATAATATCTGTTTTCATCATCTTCGATATAAAGGACGGAAAATCTGATATCATGCGACTCCTGGAAATACGAATCAATATTAACGCGGCTTACGCCTTCTCTTCCCGAAATGTACAGATCTCCGTTTTCGTCGAGATAGCTGAATGAGTTTGCCGTAGGAACACTGGCAAGACCGTTTGAAATGTTATAGAAAACATAATCATAGCTTTCTTTATCGATCATATCCTGTGCGGATGCGACATAAATACCGTTGGATGCGAGCACCCACGCATTTCCGCTTTTGTCAAAATATATATCGTAGTTATTTGTATAGGGGAAAGCCTGTACAGCGTGGATCTCTCCGTCCTTTATGTATTCGATGGAGTTTGAAGTGATGATCCATATCACATTTCTTTCCTCATCCTTTTTGATACGAAGAATGACATCACTTGTGAGCCCGTCCTCCCTTGAAAGATGAGTCAGATTATTTCCGTCAGATACATAGATTCCGTCACCATCCGTTCCGAGATAATACTTTCCGTCCGAGGTGGCCTCGACAGTCAGGATCACCGTGTTGTTAAGACCCTTCTTTCCGTCGATGGTGCGGGTTATCCTTCCGTTTTTGATGATCGCGAGACCGCCGTTGGTAGCGGCAAGAAGTGCTCCGTCCGGAGCGGGTACGGTGCAGCGGACACTGTTGCTGGGAAGACCGCTTTCTTCAGTATAGCTTTTGATCTTCTTGCCCTTTGTGTAGCATACAAGACCGAGATTATTGGTATAGGTGGAAATCCAGACATTTCCGTTATCGTCGCCGGAAATGCATCTTATACGGGAGTCGCCGATATATTTCGTCAGTGAATTTGTGACCGGAACATAGTTGCTGTCAGTTAGCTGCAGCCCCGTATCGGTTCCTATATAAAACATTCCGTCCTGCATATAGGTCGTATTGACGATCCTGTTTTCCAGCTTGGAATGAGCATTTAGATCGAAAAATTTGTTGGCGGCGATCTTCATTACACCCTGTCTTCTCGATGCAAACCAGAGATTGCCCTCAAAATCCTCGTCCATTTTTTCGATACCGCCGTCAAGAGGAATGTTTTCAAGCTGCTCAAACTCATCAGCTTCATTAAGGAAAAATACACGGCTGTCCATTATGACCCATACACTGTCGGCAGCATATGAGAGGCTGCTGACGGGTTCGGAGGCAATAAGCCTTTCGCCTGATTTGGCACCTGTTTCGCTGTCATTTTCGGATGAATCCTCGTCGGACTCATAGTGGGTATAATAAATGGGGGTTGACTTGATATTCTCAAAGGAATCACTGAAGCTTCCACGGCAGAAAAGCCCGGAATTAGTTCCGAACATTATCTCGTCTGCATTATCGGGTGCGGGCAGGATAGCGGTGATCTTGTCCACGCCGATGTCCTCGTAATTATAATAATTCGTAACTCTGAGGTCCTTGATCCGGAAGATCTCACCGTTCTTTGTGACGCCACAGATCGAACCGTCGGAGGTTTTCTTTATAATGCTGACATAAGTATTCTTGATCTGAGAATCATTTATCTCGCCGATATTCATGCTTTCATCGAAGTAAAAAACGCCTTGCTTTGTAGCAATTATGACATTACCCTTGTCATCCTCGGCAATATCATTAACGGATGTGGAATCGAGGCCGTTGTTATAAGAAAAATGCTCACTGTGATCCTTGAAAATGCAGACTACTCCGTTATCATTTGTGCCGATCCAAAGACGGTTTTTGCTGTCCTCGAATATCGCATTTACACTTGTGACGCCCTCGTAGGAATCCTGACGCTCAAATGTGTTGCCGTCGTATCTTACAAGACCACTGTAGCCTCCGATCCATATAAAACCGTCAGAGGAGGAAAAAACAGTATTTGCTTCTGAGGTGGGAAGTCCGTTTTCGGCATTATAGAGAATGGAAGCATAGCCGACATCATCCGAATGAAATGTGATGGCTTCGCCTCCGGAGATAGGTTCTTCTTCGGAATCCTGCTTACTGTGAACATTAGAAGGTTCATCTGCAAGAACACGGCAGAGTGACGCATTTCCGGAAAATACGGCACCCAGAACCAACGCACCGCCAACCAGAAACGCAGATGATCTCTTTATAAAAATAGAAAACTTTTTCATAAACCTGCTCCTTTCAAGGAGATGTAGTGCTTACACATAATCCATTTTAACACAGCAAAAGCAAAAAAACGATAGATATATAAATGAAAATACTTTAAAAATATACATTGAGATAAGGTACATATTTGTTATATAATAATTCAGTATGATTTTAATAGTAAGAAGGTTATGAGGAATTAGGGGTACCCAAACCGAGCGAAAGCTGTGTCTCGAAAAGTATAATGATCGAATCCGTACGGCTTAGGTATACTATGTAAATGTTCTATTTCAATCCGGGGAAAGTATGAAGAAGATAGGAAAAAAAGATCTTGTTATAATTCTGGTCATCGCCATAGTATTCGTTCTGATAATAGCGGCGAATTCCAATCTGATAATCCGTTCCATGGTGAATCAGACCCAGCAGATCGGCCAGACTCAGATCGGCAGCATTAAAACTGATTTTGAAAACTACATAGCAGGTGCCGAAAATTCCCTTATAAGAGTAGCCAGCGGAGCGGAGCAGTATCTTGACGACAACGACGACAGAGCCGGGCTGGAGGAGTACATCGTTGCACAGAAAAAAGCTCGTCTGGATGCATCGAATGAGGTGAATTTCAATGTGTATATCGCCGGAAAGGACTGGCAGATCATTCCTGATTTTAAAGCTCCCGCAGATTACCATGCATCCGACAGAAACTGGTATGTAGGCGCGATTGAGGCTGACGGCGACGTTTATATCACGGATCCGTACATTGACAGCATGACGGGGGAAATGTGTTATACCGTGTCTGTCATGCTCTCGGACGGGGAGACGGTCGTTGCAATGGACTTTACCCTTTCGGAGATTCAGGAATCCATTGAGAAAATGTCTCTCAGTGAGGGAAGCTCGGCGATGATAGTTACATCGGACGGACTCATTGTCGGCTACACCGATATGTCATATGTCGGAAAGGAGCTTCAGAAATCTCTTCCCGAATACACCGGCGTGCTTCAGAAGGCCGTGAATAACAAAAAAGCCGAATCATTTTCCTATAATCTTAACGGCAGCCGGAGTACCATTTTTTATTCCGTAACAAATAATAACTGGTATATGATCCTTTGCGTTGATGACAGTAAGCTTTATTCGACAACTACATGGCAGGTCATAATAAATGTGCTGATCAACCTTGCGATGCTTGCGATCGTTATCATTTTATATGTGTTCGCGGTAAGAAACCGAATGAAGACTGAGGAGGCTCTTATAAGCAGGGAGCTGTTTGTTAACAGCCTTGTCGAAAAGCTTAGGGAGCCGGTGAACAGCATTATAAAGCTGAGAAGCGAGAGCGGAGAGACCGGAAGCCTCAGCAGGGAAGAATACGATGACATAAAGTCGTCCGGCATTCGGATGAATGAGATCATAAACGATCTCAGCTCATATTCGTCCATTGTTTCGAATGTTGAAGAAAATAAGAAAAGCAGAAAGAAGGAATTAAAGGATCTTTCCAAGACTATCAGGATATTCAGAAATATCATCGTTGTGCTGCTCATTGTCGTAATGCTTATCGGTTCGATCTTTTATTACAGGATCAGCGTAAGATTATCCGAAAACCTTATGAGGGAAGACAGTAACGGTTATGTGCATCAGCTTGAGGAATGGGAAAATGAGCAGATGACGATCCTCAGTATGTTTACCGATATGATCTCGGCAAAGCCCGGGCTGATGGTTGATTATGATAATTCGGTTAAGTTTCTGGATGACATAGCGAAGAAGTATCCGAGCATTTCCGTCTGCTATCTTGCAAACCCTTACAAAAAGCATACCGTTATAATGAATAACGGATGGAAGCCCGATCCTGACTGGAAGGTTGAGGAAAGGGACTGGTATAAGGAAACCGAGAAGTCAAGCGAGGGCTACAGCATTTCATCGCCGTATTATGATGAACAGACAGGAAACTACTGTATTACTGTTTCAAAAATAGTATACGGGCAAAGGGGTGAGTTCCTCGGCATTTTCGGAATAGATCTTTATATGGATAAGATCATCGACATTTTCGGTAACAGCTATGATGATCTGGAGTATGTTTTCCTGGTTGATTCAAACGGAGATATTATCAATCATCCGAATCCCGAGTATCAGATGTCAAAGGATCATAAGGTAAATATTGCCGACACGCCTTATCTGGAGGCTTATAATGCGGGTGACACGAAGCTGACCACATTTGTGGATTATGACGGGGTCAGAAGATGCGCATTGGTGGGAGCCGATGCGGCAACGGGATTTTCTGTTATCCTTGTATCAAGATGGGCAGATGTATATCTGTATCAGCTGGTCTATGTGCTGGGATTTTTGATATTCCTGGTGGCTGTGATAGTTGCTATAATCCTGCTTTTGAATAAGGTAATCCGTTCACAGGCAAATATGAACATGAAGCTTTCAGCTGCGGTGAAGAGAGCTGAGGCTGCCGGAAGGGCAAAATCCGACTTCCTTGCTCAGATGAGCCACGAGATAAGAACGCCTATCAATGCCGTCATCGGTATGGATGAAATGATACTCAGAGAATCGGACGATCAGAACATCCGTGAATACGCTACCGATATCAAGACAGCAAGTAAGACTCTTCTTACCCTTATCAACGGAGTTCTTGATTTCTCCAAGATCGAGAGCGGAAATATGGAGATCATTTCGGTCAAGTACGAAACCTCCGAGCTGATAGACAATCTCGTAAATATGATATCCGACAGGGCGGCAAAGAAAAACTTGACCCTTGAGCTTGATATAGATGAAAAGCTTCCCCGTGTGCTGTACGGCGATGATGTCAGGATAAGACAGGTTGTGACGAATCTTCTGACCAACGCTGTCAAATATACCGAAAAGGGAAATGTCACGCTTATAATGCGCGGCGAAAACATTTCCGACACGGAGTGCATTTTATATGTTGAAGTGAAGGATACCGGAATCGGAATCAAGAAGGAGGATATGGACAAGCTGTTCCAGTCGTTCCGTAGGATTGAGGAGACGAGAAACAGGACTATAGAGGGAACCGGTCTCGGTATGTCCATTGTAGACGGTATCCTGAAGCTTATGGACAGCGAGCTTATGGTTTCGAGCGAATACGGTAAAGGCTCGAGCTTTTCATTCAGGATATCGCAAAGTGTTGTTGATGTTACTCCCATCGGGGAATATCAGAGACACCGCATGGCGAAGGCCGAAGGCACATTAAATCGAGAAATGAAGATCATAAACGCAGACATCCTTGCCGTTGATGATAACGAGATGAACCTCAAGGTAGTTAAAGGTCTCATGAAGAAGCTTGAAGTTGTTCCGGATCTTGCATCGAGCGGAAAAGAAGCTGTTGAAAAGGTCAGAAATAAGCATTATGACATTATTTTCATAGATCATATGATGCCTGATATGGACGGTATCGAGACATTGAAGCATCTTAAGAATGAGTCACTGATCGATGAATCCACGGTGGCTGTTGCGCTGACAGCAAATGCCATTGCAGGCGCCAAGGAAATGTACATCAGCGAAGGCTTCATGGATTATCTGTCCAAGCCCATCGCTCCCGAGGAGCTGGATAAGCTTCTGGAAAAGTACCTGCCGGAGGGCAGCTGCGTATACGGTGGCAGCAAGGCAGCGGACGGTGCGTCGGGAGCGGGTGCAAATGACGGTATGGTAGAAGATGCGGGTGACGGTGCGTCGGTCAGCATGGCAGCGGATGGTACATCGGGCGCAGGTGCAAATGACGGTACGGTAGAAGATGCGGGTGACGGTGCGTCGGTCAGCAAGGCGGTGGATGGTACATCGGGTACGGATGCAAATGGAGATTCGGGCAGCGGCGGACAGGATTTTGTTTCAGTACTCAGTCAAAGGGGTGTAAATACCAAGGCTGCACTCGGGTTTGCGATGAACGACGAGGAGTTCTATAAGGATCTTCTGGTAACATATGCAGACACATTTGAAGAAAAAGCAGCATCGATAAAAGAGTACTTCGATGCGGAAAACTGGAACGATTACAAGATTCAGGTACATGCACTTAAAAGCTCTTCAAGAACCATCGGTTTTGATAAGCTGGCAGACATGGCGCTTGAACAGGAAAACGCTGCAAAGGCATTAAATGCAGAAGTGATAAAAAGCGGCTTCGAAGCGCTTATGGAAGAGTACGCCAAAGCCGTGGATACAATAAAAGAAGTTTTATAAATTGTCGAAAACGGGAGGAAAAAAAGATGTCAAAAACAATGTCGATAATCATTACAGTTCTTTGTGCTTTAACTTTAGGGGTATCCGTTACAGCGCTTTTGATGACGATGAATAACAGGAAAGCAATCGAGCATGAGCACACGGCATGGACAGAAGCTATGTCCGGCCCGGAGGATCCCACTGAAGATATCCAGTATGTGCTTTATGTCGGAACAAATGATAAGGATACCAATAAACCTGTTTTTTCACCTGAAGAATCAAGAGAAAAGCTTAAAGAAATCCTGATCGATCATTTCGGAGGATATACCATTCAGGATGCAAATGGCGGATGGAAAGACGGAGATACCATTTATCAGGAATACACTATGGTTGTTTATCTGAGCGATACAAGTATAAATGAAGTATATAAAGCCTGCGATGATATGATAGAGACATTTAATCAGAGCTCTATCCTCATACAGTCAAACAAAACAACTACCGAGTTTTATTCAAGGTAGCTCGCGGAGATCGTTTTATAATCTTCTTATGCTCATACATCCTTTCGTCGGCAATCCTGTAGACTTCTTCTACGCTGCCGGCCTCATTTCCGGAGCAATAGCCGTACGCATAACTTATGATATTCGGCTTTCTTGTCTTGTTGATCTCGGCGCAGTTCTCATTCATCATTTTAAGCAGCTTTTCTGCGTCACTTGCTTCGGCATTTCTCATTATGATAAGGAATTCGTCGCCGCCCATTCGTCCCGCAATCAGGGACTCATCGGTGCATACGCTTTTCAAAAGATCCGCAAAGTCGATGATCAGTCTGTCGCCTTCGTGATGGCCGTAAGTATCATTTGCATTCTTCAAATAATTCAGATCAAAGCTTATAAGAACATATTTTTCTTTTGAACTGTCAAGCTCTGCAAACAGTTCGTCGCATTTTCTTCTGTTTGCAAGCTCTGTCATCATATCAACATGAGCCAGTGTATGCATTGTCTCTGCTCTGGCGGCCTTAAGCAGACTTTTTCTCTGGTTGATGAAAAAGTCTATTATCAGTGAAATAAAGAAGAACAAAAATCCCACTAAAAGTAAGCTTGTATATTTTTCGAATCCGTCTCTGTTAAAGTATTTGTAGTAGTCGAATCTCACAATGTCCGTTATGGCCAGAATAATGATTATGATCAGTCCGACGATCATGCTTATGTGATTTGTCGTTTTCTGCCTTATCTGGTTGATGAGGAAGGTCAGGACGGTAAAGATATTTGCAAAAAGCAGCACATGGCAGACAATCAGTATCGCGGGTATGTGAACGATATCCGTAACATGAAGTATGACTGCAAGGACAGGGAAGATTCCCTGTGCTATCACTACGCCTCGGTAAATGTTTTTGACAACCTTGCCGGCGGGTTTGAAAAAATCGATATAAAAATAGAGGGACAGGAAAAACGGACCG
>CACYCJ010000106.1 GCA_902772925.1 uncultured Lachnospiraceae bacterium | reverse complement strand
CTGGCCGACTTTATTATTGAATCTGTGCTTATTCCCGTATGTTGAAATGTAAACTTATAATCAAAGCTCTCTCTAACTAAGAATGTTTTCCCGACTCGACGTCTTCCGAAAACAGCCACAAATTGAGACTCATCCTCTTTCAAAAGCGATTGCAATAACTTCTTTTCTTCTGTTCTTCCAACCATTTTTTTCTCCGTTTTTTTCCAAATCCCGTGTTTTTTTGAGGATTCGGAAGTTTTCTTTTGCGTTATTCTATAATAAATAAAGCCACTTGTCAAACAGAAAAACTTCCAAACCTTGCATGATTTATCAGATTTGGAAGTTTTCCTATCCCTTTGATAAGGCCCATAGTAAATAAAACTGTAACTATTATCTGCTTATCTATGCTTTTTCTCGCTGTGTCACCTGTAATCGGATTTCTTCCTTAAGTACTATATCGGGCTGCTGTTTATCTCCTTAAAGTTTGAAGCATTGGCCTTATAGAGTTTTTTGAACACCTTATAATTACGCTCGTATACTTCTTTGTTCTCAGGATCAGGCGTATAGGTATGATCAGCCTTTACAAGCTGACGCGAAAGCTCCAGCACATCAACTCCTCTGACGCCCGCCGCAACAACAAGCGCGGTTCCGATTGCACCAACCTCCTGTGAATTATCCACTGTTTCTATCTTGCGACCGGTTATATCCGCAAGCATCTGACATGTAACAGGCGACAACGCTCCGCCGCCGACAAATCTGATCGGATCAGAGGTCTTCACCTTTTTCGTTTCACATTCCAAAAGCCAGCGAAGATGATAACAAATGCCCTCAAGTACAGCGCGGATCATGTCTCTCTTACCGTTTTCGATCCTGATATTAAAAAACATCCCTCCGGCCTTGGAATCTTCAAACGGACAACGATTACCATGAATCCAAGGGGTAAAGATCACGCCATTTGCTCCGGGAGGAACTTTACTTACCTCCTCCGACAAATAATCGTAAAGGCTTAAATATTTGCTCTCAATATCTGTAATTGCGGTTTTTTCCAGATAAACGCCTATCTCATCCAATGCCAGATGATTCATAACCCATTCAAAGCATTTCCCTGCTGTTTCCAGTTCCGCGTAATAGTTGAAGTAACCGCGTTTTGCTGACAGAACGCCGGTTATCATCGCATTTATGTCAACCGTCTGATAATCCAGATAGGTTGATACCCATCCCGATGTTCCGACATATATATGCGTATCTCCCGGTCTTGTACATCCGGCACCGATATTCACAAAAGTCGTGTCGCCACCCCCGCCGAATACCGGCGTGCCCTTCACCAGGCCAAGATCATTTGCCGCCTTCTCGGTAAGTCCGCCGACCAGATCGGTACAGTCTATAATATCCGGCATATGCTCCGGATTTACCTTATACATTTTAAGAAGGCCTTTGTTCCAGCCTTCCTTTCCTTTTCGGGTATCGTAGAGGAATGTGGCAAATGCGGAATCAGCAGTCCTTACTATCCTGCCTGTGCAGCGCGCCACAAGATAATCTCCGATATCAAGCCATTTATATGTTTTTTTGAAAACATCAGGCTCATTATTTTCAACCCATTTATATTTCCATATCGGATCCTTGGCACTGGTTGATCCGGCATAATTAACGATTAGATTTCGCACAAGCTTATAAAGGCTGCAGCCTGAAACCTTGATCATTCCGCTGCCCATACATTCTTTGTATTCCTTAACCCCCTTTTGATCCAGGTAGTTCATTGGCGGTCTGAGAGCATTCGCATCCTCGTCCACAAGAACAGTTCCCTGCATCTGTGAACAAAACGCTATACCTTCAATCTTATCAGGCGTAACTTCTGAGCCCTCAAACAGTTTTCTTGTTGTAGAGCATATTGCCTCCCACCATTCCTCTGTATCCTGCTCAGCACCGCCGTTTTCGGAAATATATATTCCATAAGCCGCTGAAGAACCAGCCACAATACGTATTTCCGAATCGATATTAAACAGACAGGTTTTTACACTGCTGGTTCCGAAATCATAAATTATAATGTACACTAATCAGTCCTCTTTCAAGTGAATGTCCCAACCGGTATCTATCTTTTCCTTAACTTCCTTCATAGTTTCAGGGTCCAGATCCGGCCAATCAACTACCGTTGTGGCTCTTTTTGTCACAAGATGAGCTTTTTCTGCGCATAAAGCAAGCGGCGTATCTGCAAGTGAATCGGAATAAAAATTCTCTATCATCGGAAAGCCCCTGTCAATTATGTACCTGGCTTTCTCCTTTGCGTACATTAGATTATTTGTAAAAACTCCGAATTCTCTATCATATTCGGAAGCCATGTAACTTACTCCCAGCCGTTTTGCTATCGGTCCTATAATGCATTCCGGAGATGCACTGATAATCAGATCGTCCGGTCTTTTTTGTGCCAGATACCAGGTCGAAATCTTCTTTTCGTATTTATCCCAGTACTTCTCTATCTGCACATCAAAATCATCTATCATGGTCAAATAACTGAACATCTTTCGCTGCAACTGATAATTCGGGATCTTTCCTCTTTTGTGTCGGATCACACTCTTAATTAAACCCGGAAAAAAAGTGAACCATAATTTCGGATGACGATTCATACACCAAATAGCAAATCCGATCGAACAATCGGAATAGAAAATTGTTCCGTCAAAGTCATATACATTCATCAATTCGTTTCCTGCCGCAAGCTTACCTGTATTCTTAGTTTCTGAAAATATCCCGTTACTGCGGAACCATTATTCCTCCGAAATACTCGGGAATGCCATTGCTGTCATTCAGTATAAAT
>CACYCJ010000105.1 GCA_902772925.1 uncultured Lachnospiraceae bacterium | reverse complement strand
CATATCCAGAACTGCCACATAAACATCCGTCTTTATATTGTAATTTCTTGCTGCCTCGGGATGAACCTGTCCGATATAACCGAGGAAAAGCTTACCCTTCATCATCTTTGCCTGACGACCGGGATGAAGGAAAGGATATTCATCTGTGGGCACGTAGTCGACATTTGATAAGCCGAGCTTTATGAAAAGCTCTTCCGTTACACCCTTCATTGAGAAGAAGTCTCCGTCGCCGTACATTCCGAGAGTGAGCATCATTATCTCATCAGGAAGCTCGGTAAGAGGAAGCTCCTTTGCAATGTATACATTTCCGAGCTCGTAAAGTCTTACATTTTTATTTCTGTGATTGTAATTTGTCGAAAGTGATGTAAGCATTCCATTAAGAGAAACGGTTCTCATGATACTGAAATCCTCACCGAGAGGATTTGATATCCTGATTGCATTTCTGTAGGGTGAATCCTCGGGAAGAAGGAGCTTATCAAACACCTTCGGACTTTCGAAGGAGTAGCTCATTCCACCTGAAAAGCCGTTTCTTTCAACTACATTTCTTGCTATCGCATTGATCTCCATTTCCTTGCTGAGTCCGCCGGGTCCCGCATTGGTTCCGGGAAGTGTTGAAGGAATCTTGTCATAGCCGTAGAACCTTGCAACCTCTTCGGCAATGTCAGCCATGCAGCGAAGATCCTGTCTGTAGGTAGGCACAACAAGACTGCCGTCACCTTCAAGTGAAAGTCCCAGCTTGGTGAGTGTGGAAACCATAAATTCTCTGTCAATATCGGTACCGAGAAGCGCATTTATCTTTTCGGGCTCAAATGAAATCTTCCAGGGCTCAACGGGTTCGGGATAAACATCAACCATTCCCTTAAGCACAACGCCACAGTTCATTTCTTCGATAAGCTGACAAGCTCTGTTTATCGCTGTCTCTGCAAGATTGGGATCAAGTCCTTTTTCAAAGGTCTGGGATGACTCCGTACGAAGCCCTATCCTCTTCGAGGAATGTCTGATATTAGTTCCGTTGAAGGTAGCTGCTTCAAAAAGAAGTGTATGTATATCTCCCGTTACCATGGAATTTTCGCCGCCCATGATACCTGCGATCGCAACAGGCTTTTCCGCATCACAGATCATAAGAACATCACTGTCAAGCTCTCTCTCCTGACCGTCAAGAGTTACAAACTTTTCTCCGTCGGCAGCTCTTTTTACGATGATCTTGTTTCCTGCGATGGTATCAAGGTCAAATGCGTGCATAGGCTGTCCGTACTCTTCCATCACATAATTTGTAATATCAACTATGTTATTAATAGAACGGATACCCATTGCACGAAGTCTCTTCTGCATCCACTTCGGTGAAGGTCCCACCTTAATATCCTTTACGACTCTTCCGATATATCTCTTGCAAAGATCCGTATCCTTAATCTCAACGGAAATATAATCCTTGGAATACTCTTCGCCCTCTTCCTTTACAGTAATCTCAGGCTCATTAAAGGGAAGGTCAAATGTAACTGCAGCCTCTCTTGCCATTCCTACCATAGAGAAGCAGTCAACTCTGTTTGATGTGATCTCATATTCAACGACTGTATCATCAAGTCCGAGTGCCTTTACCGCATCATCTCCCGGCTTAACTCCGGCATCCTCGGGAAATACATAGATCCCGTCCTCGGGTGCTTCCGGATACATTTCACGACTTGAGCCGAGCTCCTCGATTCCGCACATCATACCAAAGGACATAACCCCTCTGAGCTTGCCCTTCTTGATCTTTATACCCTCGGGAGGAAGCTCTCCGCCTGTATGTCCGCCGGCAACCTTACCTCCGTCCAAAACAGTGGGAACAAGATCGCCCACAGTAAGATTCTGTGCACCCGTAACTATCTGAATAGGCTCATCCTCTCCGACATCAACCTGGCAGATAAGGAGCTTATCCGCATCAGGATGTTTTTCTATGGAAAGTACTTTTCCAACCACTATCTTTTCAAGATTTTTATCTGTTTTTACAAAATGTTCAACATGAGAGCCCGAAAGCGTGATCTTGTCCACAAACTCCTCAGGGCTTACATCAAGATCCGGAACATATGCTTTAATCCACGAAATTGGTGTGTTCATATTCAATCTCCTATCATACTACATTTCTAATATCTATTACCGCGTATCAGTTATATGACATATGTCGTGAAAAACTCATCTCGCGAACGACATGGGTACCCCTAGCGGTGCTAAGCTCTCACTTCGTCTACGACTCGTGAATCGCTAAGCACCGAGACCCATGACGGTTTTTCACGACACATGTCATATCGATACGCTAACATGCATCTATATCTTATAAAAACTATACCCATTGTTCTAGGAATCTCTTATCATTTTCATATAGCAAGCGCATGTCGTCGATTTCATATTTGAGAAGTGTCACTCTCTCGAGTCCGATGCCGAATGCGAAGCCCGAATATACATCGGGATCGATGCCGCACATCTCGAGTACATGAGGATGTACCATTCCGCAGCCGAGTATCTCTATCCAGCCGGAGCCCTTACATACCGAGCAGCCCTTGCCGCCGCATTTAAAGCAGGTTACATCAACCTCTGCCGAAGGCTCGGTGAAGGGGAAGTGATGAGGACGAAGCTTTGTAGCAGTATTGGGACCAAAGAAGCTCTTTGCAAAGCAGTCAAGAGTTCCCTTAAGGTCAGCCATCGTTATTCCCTTATCAACCACAAGACCTTCTACCTGATGGAAGGAAGGTGAATGTGTCGCATCTACCTCATCCGATCTGAATACTCTTCCCGGAGAAATGATCTTTATGGGAAGCTCCTGCTTCTCCATTATTCTCGCCTGAACCGAGGATGTCTGTGTACGAAGGAGGATATCCTTCGTGATGTAAAATGTGTCCTGCTCATCCTTCGCCGGATGATCCGCAGGAATGTTAAGAAGTTCAAAATTGTATCTGTCGTACTCAACCTCAGGTCCTTCGACTATCTGATAGCCCATTCCGATAAATACCTTTTCAAGCTCCTCAAGCGCTATCTGATTGGGATGTCTGTGTCCGCGAAGCTCTCTTCTGCCGGGCATCGTAACATCTATCGTCTCTCTTTTCAGCTTTTCCGTAAGAAGCAGATGATTGATGTTATTTCTTCTTGCTTCAATATTTTCTTCAATCAGTTTTCTGGCTTCATTAACCTTCTGACCTACCATCGGTCTTTCTTCCGGAGCGTAATCCTTCATTGACTTAAGTATCTCCGTAAGCGCTCCCTTTTTTCCGAGAAGTGATACTCTTATCTCTTCGAGCTTCTCCAGATTATCCGAACTGTTTATGGTCTTAAGAGCCTCTTCTCTGATCTCTTCAAGCGATCTACTCATAAATCTCAAATCCTCCTAAATCTTCCTGACTATAACTGCGGCATTCTGACCGCCAAAGCCAAATGCATTGCACATGGCAACCTTTATATCTTCCTTACGCGAAACATTCGGGACGAAATCAAGTCCGAACGCTTCATCCGGTTCTTTCAGATTGATGGTGGGCGGAAGCATCCCGTCCTCAACTGCCTTAACACAGATAATGGTCTCTACAACTCCGCCTGCTCCCATCAGATGACCGAGGGCCCCCTTTGTTGAGCTTACAGCAAGCTCACGGGAATGTTCCTTAAAGAGCTTTTTAATAGCATCAACCTCGATAACATCACCCTTCGGGGTCGAGGTTCCGTGCGCATTTATATAATCAACATCAAAAGGCATAATTCCCGCTTCACTTATCGCCTGTGACATGACCTCTATGGCACCCTTACCGTCCGGATCCGGACTGGTGACATGGTATCCGTCTGTTCCGTTTGCGTATCCGATAAGCTCGGCATGAAACGACGCATTTCTCTTTCTTGCGGATTCTTCCTTTTCAATGATGACAGTTCCGCTTCCCTCACTCATAACGAAGCCGTCCCTCGAAACATCAAAGGGTCTTGATGCCGCTTCAGGATCATCATTTCGTCTTGAAAGAGCATGAATGGCTGAAAGTCCCTTTATCACAAGAGGTGTATTTGCAGCCTCTGCTCCGACACATATCACGGCATCTGCCTTGTCGGTCTCGATCAGCATTGCGCCTACATTTATTGCATCAAGTCCAGATGAGCATGCAGTGGAAACCGTTATAGAAGGTCCCATCAGCCCCTTATTAATTGCTATCTGGGCTGCAGCGATATTGCCTATCATCTTGGTAATAAACCTGGGGCCTACCCTGGTCGCTTTACCTGTGGATAATGCGTCCTGAGTGGTCTCAATCTCATCGGTTCCCGAAAAAACGGAGCCGAATACGATTCCTATCCTTGTATTCGGAATCGAATATTTTCCTTCTTCATCGGAAACAAGACCCGCATCCTTCATCGCCTCGTCGCAGGAGGCGTATGCAAACTGCATAAACCGATCCATTTCCTTAGCCAGCTTCTTTGACATATAAGCCTCGGGATCAAAATCCTTTACCTCACCGGCGATCTGCACGGGAAGCTCGGAAGGATCAAATGCCGATATCCTTCCGATACCGGATTTCCCCTTAAGGATATTATCCCAAAGTGTATTTACATCGTTACCGAGAGGAGTAACGGCTCCCATACCGGTAACTACTATCCTGTTTTTTAAACTCATATCATAATCTCACTTTTTTCATATACTGATCAGTCTTTTTTCCAGTCCTTCTCTTTAATCTCTGCTCTCCTGATCTTTCCGCTCGTGGTCTTGGGCAGCTCGTCTACAAACTCGACCAGCTTAGGTCTCTTGTAGGAAGCCATATTTGCTCTGAAGTACTTTAGTGTTTCCTTCTTCAGCTCATCATCACCGACATAGCCGTCAGCAAGAACGATGGTTGCTTTTATCGCCTGTCCTCTGATCTTATCAGGAACCGAAGTAACGGCGCATTCAAGAACATAAGGAAGCTTCATCACTTCATTTTCAATCTCAAAGGGACCTACACGATAGCCTGCAGATTTAATGATGTCATCAACCCTGCCAACATACCACAAATATCCGTCCTTGTCCATATAAGCGGTATCACCGGTATGATAATAACCGTCTCTTATCGGATTCTTTACCTTACCCTTTTCCGCTTCATAGCCGAGGAACAGACCTCTGGGTATCTCTTTATTTACACCGACTACTATCTCACCGGTTTCACCCTTATCGGTAAATGTGCCGTCGGATCTCATCACCTTAACATCATAAGCGGGACTCGGCTTACCCATAGAGCCCGGTCTCGGCTTTGTCCCCTTCAGATTAGCTATGGTAAGCGTTGTCTCGGTCTGACCGAAGCCTTCCATTATATCAAGTCCGGTTGCCTTCTTAAATTTGGCATATATCTCTGGATTAAGCGCTTCCCCTGCCGTTGTAACGGTCTGTAGGCTTGAAAGATCGAACTGACTCATATCAAGATGGACCAGAACCCTGTATACCGTCGGAGGCGCACAGAAGGTCGTTATCCTGTATTTCTCGATCATCTGAAGTATCTCTTTCGCAAAGAACTCATTATAATCATAGGTAAAGACCGGAGCCTCGCAGAGCCATTGTCCGTAAAGCTTGCCCCAAAGCGCCTTTCCCCAACCGGTGTCACTTATGGTAAAATGCACTCCCTCGGGATCCACACAGTGCCAGTACTTAGCGGTTATATAATGTCCCAAAGGATATTTATAGCTATGTACTACCATCTTGGGATAAGCAGTCGTTCCCGATGTAAAGAACATAAGCATCGGGTCATTTCCTCCCGGTGTCTTTGCGGTTCTTTTAAAGGTCGACGAGAAGTATTTAATATCATTATTAAAGCTGCTCCAGCCTTCCTTCTTTACGCCGACAACAACCTTTGCCTTAAGTCCTTCATATGACTTGCAGGCTTTGTCGATCTCCTTGGTGATAGCACCATCCGAAGAAGCTATTACCGCACTGATATCAGCCGCATTAAATCTGTATTCAAAATCCTTCTTGGTAAGAAGAAATGAAGCAGGGATCGCAATGGCACCTATCTTGTGAAGAGCAAGGATGGAAAACCAGAATTGATAGTGACGCTTAAGAACAAGGAGCACTCTGTCTCCCTTCTTAATTCCTAAGAATTGAAAATAATTAGCAGCCTTATTGGAATACTGCATCATATTTTTAAAGCTTATCTTTCGCTCTTTTCCTTTATAATCCACATGTATCATAGCTGTTTTGTTCGGGCATTTCTCGGCCAGAGCATCTACGACATCGAATGCAAAATTAAAATTATCATCATTTATGAACTTTATATCCTTCAGCTGACCGGATTCGGTCTTTGAAGAAAGCACATATTTTCCTGCTATACCGTCCTCGGGAGAAAAACCCTCGGCTTCATATGCATTAAGCATAAATGATACCTCCATTCCGTGTATCTGAATGATCTGTATAAATCTTATATTTCATATCTGTATCTCGTGATTTCGAGCGCATGTAGTTTTCAAAACTACATCACACACGCTGTTCTATCATAATACTAATGCAAATCAGTGTCAATCAGAATGTGACGTATGTCATGCGAAAAAACATATGAAAAGCTATGAAAATAATATATGTCTTTCACCGTGTTTTGTTGTATAATGATTGAGTTAGAGTTTTTATCATTTCTTTTGAAAGGAATTCGACATGATCAGTCATTATAATGCCTTTATTTCATATAAGCATGCGGATGTTGACAGCAGGGTTGCAGAGATGGTCCAAAAGGATCTGGAAAACTTCCATATCCCCCATAAGCTTGCAAAAAAGCTGGGGATAAACAGGATAGACCGTATATTCAGAGATAAAACCGAACTTCCGGCTACAAACGATCTGTCGGAAGAGATAACATATGCTCTCAACAACTCGGATTTTCTTATCGTTATATGCTCCCCCAGAGTAAAGGAATCTGTATGGGTTCAAAGAGAGATTGAGCTCTTCCTCAGGACTCATTCCAAGAAAAGCGTACTAACCGTTATTGCCGAGGGAGATCCCACAGAAGTCATCCCCCCTATCCTTCTCTATGATGAAATAACCGTAATGCAGCCAAACGGCGTTTACAGCACGGTCCGGATCACTATCGAGCCCCTTTCCTGCGATTACAGAGATAAAAGAAGGATTGTAAAAAGAGACGAGCTTCCGCGTCTTGCTTCGTGTATCATAGGCTGTTCCTACGATGAGCTTATGAGAAGGCGACGCAAACATGAGATTCATCGTGTCATCGGTATCGCTTCGATAGCGGCCGCAGTTTTTCTTGCGTTCGGTCTATATATGTTTTACAGCAGGACCATTATCAACAGGAATTACACTAATGCGCTTATAAACCGTTCCAGATATCTTGCCACGGAGTCCGGAAAATATCTCGAGGATGAAGACAGGATAATGGCTCTCTTTTTATCGCTTGCCGCTCTTCCGTCAGAAGAAAAGCCGGATATTCCCGTTACACCCGAAGCCGAGCGCGCCCTGACAGACGCCTCCCTGGCTTATGTAACACTCGACGGACAGCATCTCAATGCACTCAGAAATTACAGATTACCCGGTACCATAAGGGATTTCAAGGTTTCTCCAAAAGGAAGATATCTCATTGCTTATGATGAACATAGTAACATTGGAATGTGGGATACATTAAGCGGTTCCGAGATTTTCAGTAATGTGAATGATTCGAGCAGTATCGTCCTCACTGAATTTATTGACGAAAGCTCAGCCATAGTGGTTTCATATAATACAGCCTCATGCTATGAAACCGAAACCGGAAATCTGCTGTGGCAAAATGATGACAGTGCAATAACCTACAGCACAAAGGTTGAACCTCTCGGTTCATATATTTACTTTTTGGATGATTTTAATGTTATTGTCGTTGATAAAAGCGACGGGAGCATCAAAGAAACGATCAAGCTTCCCGAAAAGTATGATGACAAAGATTTATCATATATCGATTTCAAGGTATCTCCTTCCGGTCAGTATATTGCACTTGAATGCTACTATGGCTTTTTGGATACCCGTATGTTTATATATGATACCAAAAGCAAAGAACTGACCAATCTCAAAATGGAAGAAAACGAAAAATTCATCCAAAACTTCGAATGGACAGAGTTCAACACTTTGTGCACGTCATTCGGCATTGATGCAGATAATCAAAGATCACTTTCGGTATCTATTCTCTCTGAAGATCATTCAACCATAAGATGCTACGATCCGGCCGGCAAAAAAGTTTTATGGGAAAATGAATTTGTTTTTACCGGCGTTTCCGTTGAGGATGGCTTTCTCGAACTCCCGGAAACCGATTCAATCCTTTATTTCAGCAGTAGCAAAGCCGAAATCTACGACCGTAAAACCGGAGAATTAAAATATTCTCACAACACCGGATCAAACATTCTCAGTGCATCGGATTCCAACAACGACGGAATTCCGCTCTATGTAACCGAGGATGGCGAAATCATATATCTGGATAAGACTTCTTCAGACGGGCTATATGTCGTAAATGAAATGACGGACAATATCGATATAGGTTATTTCAATGACAATGCATTTGTTCACAAAAGATTTTCAAATGATATAATCTGCTATGCATATAGTCTGTACGACTCCGATTGGGCGGAAATGAGTAATTCACCGATTTTATCAGATATCAGCAATTATTATCTGGATGAAAATGTGCTCGCCATATTATCCGACAATGATTCAAGCACTTTACTCTCCGTATATGACACGAATTCAGCAGAGTTTCTGATGCAGGAAACATTATCGAACGATCCTGAAATTAATTCTTATTATTATAATCTTTTAGGTTCCGACGGCAGAAGGCTTTACTATATTCACAACGATGGTGATGAGAAGTGTCTGTTTTCGTTAGATCTTCAGTCAAAGGCTATCACAAAGGTGACCGTTCTTAGCGAAGACTTATATACTAACAACTACACATATTCAAACGGAAAAGTGTATTATCCGGCTTCAACCGACGAAGGATACGAATTCCGGATATACGATATTGAAAGTGACACGACGGAATCAGTTCCGATTGACATTGATTATTTATATGCGGCCGGTCCTCCGTTTTTATCCGAAGATAATAATTATGCTTATCTTTCATCTTTCGAAGAAAAAAATGAGGTTTTGATAGACATTCGTAACAAAACTTTTACGGAGGTCGTCAAACCCGAAATGTACAAGACAACTACAAATGTGGCATTTGATCCCGTTAACAATCTGGTTGTAATATCCGACAAAAGCAATGTCATCACATTGGATATGAACGGAATCGAAAAATGCCGTCTTACAAACATGGAGATAAGCACCACCGGCCTCTATATGTGGGTAGATGATAAAACCTCAACTCTTCTGATCCCGTACAACAACGGAACGATGTCATTCTACGATCCTAATACCCTGGAAGAGACATCCTCCATGGAGATTTCATTTTATATAAATGATAATAATGCCATCGACAATTATCAGTTAGACAAGGAAAATTCCATCCTATATATGAGTTCGAATTATCTCACAAATGTGATCGACCTAAGGAACAAATACGAAACAGCATGCATTGAAAGCTGCTTCGGACACCACATGGGAACCGACCGTTTTTACAACAAATTTTCTAAGATAAACGGTCAGAAGCATATAGGATATTTCAGGCATTACAAAATAGACGAACTGATTGAAAAAGGAAAAATAATGCTGGGTGATTCGGAGATGTCCGAAAGCGATAAATTGAAATACGGAATTGATGATGAATAAACGGAATTATTAACGAATAATCGGAATTCACGACGAATATTCAGAGTTAATGACGAATATACAGAATTGATTACGAATATAAGGAGCACCGCATGAAACTTAATGAACTGCTTAATTATAATGACATAGTGATTCAATGCCATGACAACCCCGATGCCGACGCTCTGGCATCCGGCTACGGACTATTTAATTATCTGAAGAAAAACGGCAAATCCCCTTCATTCATTTACAGAGGACGAAACCGTGTGACAAAAAGCAATCTCAGTATAATGATGGATGAGCTTTCGGTCCCCGTAAGCTATGAACCGGACTTTGACAGAGTTCCGGAGCTTCTTGTTACCGTGGACTGTCAATACGGTCAGAGAAATGTGACTACGACTCCCGCGAAAAATATTGCCGTGATAGATCATCATCAGACAACCGTTCAGCTTCCTCCTCTCTCCGAGGTAAGAAGCAACATCGGAAGCTGCTCTACCGTTATTTGGAGCATGATGATAGACGAGGGCTTTGACATTCGTGATGACAAAAAGCTTTCAACAGCCCTCTACTATGGTCTCTACACGGATACCAACTGTCTTTCCGAAATTTCGCATCCTCTTGACCGTGATATGATTGATTCACTTGACATTAACAACAGCATTATCACTTCAATGAAGAATTCAAACATTTCGCTCGATGAGCTTAAGCTTACCGGCAATGCTCTTTCTCATGGCACTTATCATACCCGCAACCGGATCATGCTGACCGAAGTTGATGAATGTGATCCTAACATTCTCGGACTCGTAAGTGACCTTATGCTTGAAACCGAGGGTATTGACATCTGCATTGCTTATATGGTTAAGACCACCGAGATAAAGCTTTCCGTAAGAAGCTGCATTAAAGAGGTCCATGCAAATGAGCTTGCGGAGTTTATCACCAAGGGACTCGGCGGCGGTGGCGGTCATCTTATCAAAGCAGGCGGAACTATACGCCCCGAGAAGCTTCTTGACATCTATCCCGATCTGAATATAAGCGACATTACTTTCCTGAAGGATTTCACCGGAAAATTCCTGTACGAAAGAACCTTTGATTATATGAGAAGCTATGAGCTCATGTATTCCGAGACTACAAACCTCGATATTTCAAATATGCAGCTCTACCAAAAGAGACCGGTTGAACTCGGCTTCGTAAAGACTACTGACCTCTGCCCTTCGGGAACTCAGCTTGAGGTAAGAACTCTTGAAGGTGATATTCACATTATTTCCGATGATGATACTTATATCATGATCGGTATCGAGGGTGAGGTTTATCCAATTAAAAAAGCAAAATTCGAAGCCAGCTACAGGACTCTCGGTAAGCCTTACAGCGGTGACTTTGATTACGAACCCAGCGTTCACGATCCGAAATCCGGTCAAAGGAGAGATATTCTCGAGTTTTCGGATACCTGTATCAGCACCGGAACCTCTTTTATCCTGGCAAAACCTCTTGAAAGGAACATCAGGCTCTTTACCAAGTGGGACGAGGAACGCTATTATACAGGACATCCCGGCGACTATATTGCATGCCGCCGGGATGACCCGCATGATATTTACATTATCAAAGGAAGTCTGTTTGAAAGACTGTATTGCTGATTGAGATAAAATATTATCGGTAATGACGTCAGGCGATATATATAAATACTTCCAATACCGTTCTCCGGTTTCTATATTTCACTAAATGAGGTTATGAATTATCACAAAGCACTCGAAACTCGCTTCGCTCAAACACTCTCGTGCATTTGGATAATTCTATAACCTCACTTAGGAAATATTACGAAACCTTCGCAATGTATTGGCTGCATTTATATATATCGCCTGACTGTTTATCTGAGATATTGTTATAATAATTATGCTCAATATAATTAATAATAATATGAGTATTACGATTGTTATAATCTTTATGACGTTTACTGGCGCGGACAAATCCCTTTTCCACTTGCTGTGCAAGTAGAAAAATCAGAAAAGCAATAATTTCCGCATCAATCTGCCCGATTTATTGCTTTTTCTCCTGCTGCTCAAGTTAATATTTCAAAAAAAGCAATAATTTCCGCTTTAATCTGCCCGATTTATTGCTTTTT
>CACYCJ010000104.1 GCA_902772925.1 uncultured Lachnospiraceae bacterium | reverse complement strand
TTTGCTGTGTCCGCCCTTTTTGAAACTGACTTCTACCATATAGTCTTCAAGGTTTTCTTCGTAGACGATTTCAACATCACCGAAGCCTGGATCCGTTATATACGCCTTATAGGTGTCATCAAATACAAGTCCGGTCTCACCGCCGCTTACCATAAGGACCGTGTCATACTTAGGAGGGTTGATGATCGTCAGTACTACAACTCCGATAAGCAAAACCACATTCAGGATCATTCCTATTATTATCGCCTTCTTATCCGTAAATATCCCGATAACATATATAAACATTGATATCACGCAAAATATTACGGTCAAAATGTGATGCGGGAACCAGAAGACCAGTTTCCCGAGATAAACCGCGCACATATCGGCAAGCAGGACCAGCATCGGCGCAAGAATGAATATTCCCCACCATTTGTCCTTCTTCATCTGATAACCCAAAAAACTCATGGGAATAGTAAGAATTGTCCACATGAACCAATAAGGATAATGGCTGAAAAGCCCGAAGCCTCTCGCTGCAAACGGAACCTGGATAAGGTAAACCAGAGGCTGGCTTATCAGGAAAAATACAAGATTCTTCAGAACCGCATCCTTTGCCGATTTCGCATTCATTATTATAAATACTCCGAAGAATATCCATACCTCGAATGTAACGGTTATATCCTTAAATGATGTATCCTTTGTAAACGGAAATATCGCCATGGCCGCAGTATATGCCCCTGCCGCAAGCGCCATTATGATAACCATCGGCCATGTCAGATTTATACCACCGAATACTTTTTTTAAAAACTTCATCGGTTTCTTACCACTTCTCTTTCGGATATAAGCCTTCCTCAGTAAGCTTATTTAATGTGTCTCTTACAACCGGCATATCTTCCTTATATGTCATACCGAACCACATTGAATCCGTAGGAACTATTCTTACCTTAACGCCGCCTCTTTCGTTAAGTGATTGAACGGCATCTGAAAGAGTCTCCTCAAATTTAAGAGGAGCTTCTTCAAGACCTCTGATAAATCTTTCGGTAAAGCTTTTTTCTATATCCTTCATAAATACCGACTTAAACGCCCACATATTCATTGAAGCCACTCTGTCCGAGGGGATCTCACTATAGGTTTGTCCCTCATCTAAGGTGTAAAATGCTTTTCCGTCCTTGAGGCTGATCTTTTTAAGCTCGTCTATCCTCTCAAGATATCCGTCCTTTTCCTTACAAACGCCTCTTGAAACGGTTCCGTTCTTGCTGAGTGTGCTTACAAGATCATAGCCGATGATACCGATGGTATCGTCATCGGAATTATTGAAGAAATCTATTGCAAGCTTATACGCTTCTCTTCCGTAAAAATCATCTCCGTTCACCGTAAGAAAATCCGCGTCTCCGAGAGCCTTGCGTGCACACCAAATGGCATGTGTAGTTCCCCAGGGCTTAACTCTTTCCGCGGGTATCTCGTAACCCTCCGGAAGATTGGAAAGCTCCTGATAAACATATTCCACCGGGATCTTCTCCTCAACCCTTTTTCCTACCGCGTCACGAAAATCCTTTTCGATATCTTTTCTGATTATAAATACGATCTTCTTAAAGCCTGCCTCTATCGCATCATATATAGCATAATCAAGCAAAGCGTGACCTCTTCCGTCCGCATCCGCTATCTGCTTAAGTCCTCCGAATCTGCTGCCGATTCCCGCAGCCAGAACACAAAGAACAGGTCCTCCATTATATTCTGCCATTATAATCCTCCTTGATTTACATCTGATTACCTGCATTACATAAGGTCAGGTGTGACCTATATACCATTTACCCCTGCACTATGATCTTCGCGTCAGCATTATATCAATGCTGTGACATATAAAGATTGATCATATCCTGTGTCACATTTCTTCCTGCAAGCACATCATCTATGAGCTGCTTTCCGTAATTAACCGTATCCTGATCGGGTTCCATTACATACAGCCACTCATCACCCGATGAATAGCAAAGCCCCATGCTGTCGGTGCCGTTTACGCTATAAGAAAGGATGTTCCACTCCGCCTTCGTTTCTATCTGATCCTGAACTATATATCCGATGTGATCCTTCGGCATACTCGTTTCAAATGAATCCGAAAGACTGTCCATCAGATCTCCGTAATTATATAAAATATCCGAGCTTTCCATTTTTTCGATAACGCCGCGGATCACGGCCATCTGATTACGGCCTCTCTGCCTGTCGCCATCCTTAAATGAGTCTCTGTCTCTTGCGAAGCTAAGAGCCTCTGCTCCGGAAAATGTGTTATAGCCCTGATTATAATGATATCCTTCCATATCAAATTCATAATCGGAATACACTCTTATTCCCTGCAGATTTTTGATGATCTCGATAAATCCCGTAAAATTCATTCGAAGATAATAATCCACATGAGTGCTGTAAAGCTTTGCCAATGTGTCCTTGGAAACATCCACTCCGTAAATACCTGCGTGGGTAAGCTTGTCCTTCTCGATTCCGGAATTGGAAAGGTTTACATAATAATCTCTCGGCGTGGAAACAAGCAGCACGGTCTTTGTCTCATTATTCACTACCACAAGAATGTTTACATCGCTTCTGCTTGTAACATTTACGGAACCGAAAACATCTATTCCGCTCACATATATAACAAATTTGTCCCTGTCATCGGACTCCTGTGCAACCTCTATCTTCTCATTCATGCTCATCCCGACAAGCACCTTTACGCTGTCGCAGAATTCCGAGTAATCCTCATCATCCCTGAGAAGTCCCACATATGCTTCATTTACGATAAAAGCCTGAATCTCATTTGACTGCATTCCGCGCGCTATATCGTAAATGGAACCGTACTCCCTGGTTGTTATCGAAGAACCGATGGTAGAAGTAATATCCGTTATCATCCTGACAACATTTTCCCTGTCGCCCTTTGTGAGTATGCCGAATGTGTATCCGCCGTTTACGGCATCATTTATGTTTTCCGCTTCGGATTTGTTGGAAACATAAATGTTGATAACACTTTCCTTCTCATCGGCAGCGGTAATCTTATCAAGCGCGGAATTCGTCCTTATCAGATAATAAAGCCCGAAGCAAAGCACTACCGACATAACAAAAGAGCATGCTATGACAACTATATGAAGCTTATTTTTTAAAGAAAGATATATGAAGCCTGCCGTCATCAATGCGGGCACTAATGCTATTAGCGCAATGTAAAGCGGCGGGATAAGCTTCGTTATGAAGCAGAAGATCACTACCACTACCGCCAGTACAGCCATAATGACAGTCACCGTCAGACTGATCTTCTTAAGAAGCGCTTTATCAAGTTTTCCCTTTGTTTCCTGATCCATTTTTAAATCCGTTTCCTGTTATTTCAGGCTGTTTTCCGATTACTTTCCGGGTGCTTCCGTTATTCCCGTTACTACCCGGGCATTTTTCGTTATTCCCGTACTACTCGGGTGCTTCCGTTATCCCCGTTACTACCCGGATGTTTTTCGTTATTCCCGTACTACTCGGGTGCTTCCCGTTATTTACCGGGCTTTGCGGGATATTTCCTGGGAGTATCCGCCGTCTTTTTAATTACTACGAAGCTTCTCTCTTGTCCGAGTCCCGGGATCATTATCCTGTCAACCCTGCATAATTTTCCGCCCATCTTGCTTATATCAGCCTTTGCCTCGGATAGTTCTTCGTCCACCGCTTGAGCCTTATAAGCTATAAAATACCCATTCTTCTTCACAAATGCAAGCGAAAGCTCAGAAAGATGCCCTATTTTTGCAACTGCCCGCGAAACCACGATATCAAAGCTGCCTCTCAGCTTGACATTTTTCACAGCCTGCCCGTCCCCGGTATTAATGGAATTATCAAAGGCCGCATATTCGGCTCTGGCGTGATAAGCTCTGATCCCCTTCAGCTCCAGCTCATCTGTTACCTCGTCCAGAAATCTCACTCTTTTACCGAGAGAATCGAGCAGCGTAACATCCATATCCGGAAATGCTATCTTAAGCGGTATTCCGGGAAACCCTGCACCGGTTCCTATATCCAATAGCTTTACATTACCACGGTTTACATAATCTGCAAACTCCGGAACCGCTGCATATACCGCCAGGCTGTCAATGAAATGCTTCTGCACAACCTCTTCCTCATCCGTTATGGCTGTCAGATTCATCACCTTATTTTTTTCTATCAAGAGCCTGTAATACAGTTCAAAGCGTTCAAGCATTTCATCGCTCAAATTTAAACCCAGCTCCGACGCATACTCTTTAATGTGATTCATGCCTTTTCTCTCTTCTTTTTTCCCTGATCTGTTCCTGTCTTTCCCTTACCGATGCAATTTCCTTCTTATCTGTCTTATGTACGGTCTTTATGACAAATACATTGTCATCACTGTTTTTTGTATCCTTGAATTTCAGCTTCCCCATCATCAGTCCGTGGTAGAAGCATTTGCCTGTTGCAATGGATGTACTCTGAGTTGCCTGAAACCAGTTTATCTTTTTTGCAATCTTTCGGCCGCATTTGCAGCAGATGAGCGAATTTACAGTCTTATCCGCAAGCGCTGCCTGCTTATCATCAAACTCCGATGAAATATATTCATAATATCCGTCATGAAATAAACTTATCTCTTCTTCCTTCTTCTTCGGATGTCTGTATAAATCAATCGAATACTTTTCCTTAAAAGAAGGAAACTTTTTATGACACATTACCCGAGCGGTATATCTTGCATCATTCACCGCAGAATGATAAGGCTCATCCTCCGGAATCTCCAGAGCCTCCACTGCCTTTTCAAGTCTGCAGATTGCATTCTCCTTATCAACACAGTCGGCATATATCTGCTGGATATTGTAATACTTTAGCGGAAACTCCAGTTTCTTCATATTATAGAAGTCCATATTTTCCTGAAGGTAATAAAGATCGGACGGACCCCATGTGCAGAATACGAAGTCGTCACCGCACCATTCCAAAAATTTCGCACAAGCCTCGGCAAATGGTTCGCCCTTATTTTGAAGTATCGTCTCGTCATAATTAAGCATGGTTTTTATCTGCTTATGAAGCTTCTTATAAAGCTTCGGTCTGATAAGAGACTTGAATTCATCAACGATCTTATTTTTATTTACTTTTACCGCACCTATTTCGATTATCTCAAACGGCAGCCTCGGATGCTCCGCCTGCTTTCCGTAGCAGCTTTGATTCCACTCAAGGTCTAGCACTATATAATCCATATTTTATGACTTCTCCACAATATATTCAAAGTTATCAACCATTTTGACCTACTTATCAACAAAAAACACCCTGTTTTTGAACAGCAGGTCAAGATTTTGCTAATTTTTTACAAAATTATTAAAAAACCACCAAATCTTGTGTCTTAATTATTACTATTATTAAGAAAAAAAATCAACCACCAAACATTATAAAAATATTCAGCAGTCTTATGAAAACGCAAAAAGTATATCCGGCAGGTCTGCGAAAGCACAAAAAAATATTCTCAATCGATTTACGCAAATGTAAAGAATATACCCGCCAGGCCCATTATAATAGAAACAAAAACGCCAAAGAGAATCCACCACTTGCTGATAGCAGATCTCTCGATAGTACTGGTAGCATGATAGTCAACAAACATAGTATATTTTTGAATAAACTCAACATTCTCATTTGTGGGCTCCTTGCCTCTCTTATCAAAATCATCAAGCTCCCAGATTTTATTTTCCAAAAAATATCTCTCGTCTTTGAGAGAAACCATGTTATGTTCAAGCTTGATCCAACGGAAAAATTCATTCTTTTCCGTCAGCACACCATACAGATAATACTGCTTCAAAAAGTTAATAAAAAAAACAGGGACGATAAATAAAGATCCAAGAGAGATACTGAGACCTACTCCGTAATGAACCAGAGCAATGATTCCCTTGACCGTAACACTCTCAAAATTCATCGAATAAAGTCCTAAGTTTATATAGTAAACTAAGATCAGGGCAAAATAAAATATAAAAAACCTTACGGAATTCATTACATTTTCCTTCAATGTATTTTCTCTCTGGTATGTAACATTGAGCTGAAGAGTATACATTTCTCTCATATGATCCGCTTTCGGGTATTCGGACTCAATGATCATTCTGTTGATATTTTTTTCTTCCTCGCTCTGATACTCCATTGTGGGAATTTCATCTTCCATAATGTAATCTTTAAAATCGCTCATAGTTTCCCTCTATCGATTTATGTCAACTAAAATCCTTCATAAATCTTTTATTATTCTGTCATTTACGGCATTTGGAATTGCTATTTCAGGTTTGATCATTGTTTAAGATAAATCATCAGCATTGAAACATCTGCCGGAGATACTCCCGAGATTCTTGATGCTTGTCCCAGGTTTTCGGGGCGTACCTTTTCCAGCTTCTGAATGGCTTCCTTTCTGAGGTTTTTTACCTTGGAATAATCTATATTCTGCGGAATTCTCTTACCTTCCATCTTAAGGAAATGTGCCACCTGTTCCTTCTGTCTCTTTATATATCCTTCATATTTAACAGAGATATTTATCTGCTCGATTATCTCCGCTTTTCTTTCACTTGCGATCCTTATCTCGCTGTCGGTGTATTTATTATTTATTTCCCCGGTTCCGGCGTTCTTTAGAACCTCAGAATTTCCTTCGATTTCACCGTTCTTTCGTATCTCAGCGATTTCGTCAATTTCACTATTCTTTCGAATCTCAGCGGTTTCGTCAATTTCACTATTCTTTCGTATCTCAGTGGTTTCATCGATATCTCTAAAGAAATACGGTCTTTCGGGATCGATTTTTTCCGTCGCCTCGTAGCTCATTTCCGGTCTTCGGATTATCTCGCTTAAGGAAGCTGCCGTTTTAAGGGGTGTACTTCCGCATTCCGTGAGAAATGCATTCACTTCCCTGCTTGCTCCGAGCATTACACTGTTTATTCTCTCGATCTCCTTCTCGATAAGCGATCTTTTTGCCGAAAATGCTTCATATCTTTCATCACTGATAAGGCCGATCTCGTGTCCTGTTTCCGTAAGCCTTAGATCCGCATTATCCTGTCGAAGAAGCAATCTGTATTCCGCTCTGCTGGTCATCATTCTGTAGGGCTCGAAGGTTTCCTTCGTTACCAGATCATCAATAAGAACACCGATATACGCATCAGACCTTGAAAGAACTACCGGCTCCTTCCCCTGCAGAAGACGCGCGGCGTTGATGCCTGCCATAAGTCCCTGTGCTCCCGCTTCCTCATAGCCGGAGCTTCCGCAGATCTGTCCCGCCGCAAAAAGCCCCTTTACAGCCTTAAATTCCAACGACGGTTTAAGGTCCGTGGCAGAGATACAATCATATTCTATGGCATATGCATTTCTTACTATTTTTGCGTTTTCAAGCCCCGGAACCGTATGGACCATACGATATTGTACATCCTCCGGCATAGACGAAGGCATACCGTCCAGATACATTTCATTTGTAAATTCACCCTCGGGTTCAAGGAACAGCTGATGTCTGTTTTTATCGGGGAATTTCATTATCTTGTCCTCGATGGAAGGACAGTATCTGGGACCGACGCCCTCAATGACACCGCTGTAAAGCGGCGAACGATCGATGTTTTCTCTTATTATTTCATGAGTTTCTTCATTAGTATATGTGAGCCAGCAGGATATCTGGTCTCTTTTAATATCCTCTTCCTTATTTTCAAATGAAAAAGGAACTATTTTTTCGTCGCCCTTCTGCTCGGACATTTTCGAAAAATCAACGGATTTTCTGTCTATCCTCGGAGGAGTTCCCGTCTTAAATCTTCTGAGGCTGATACCCGAGCTTCGCATTGATGACGAAAGCCCCGTTGCGGCCATCAGACCGTTTGGACCTGTCTCATTTATGACATCACCGTAAATACATCTGGCCTTAAGATAAACCCCGGTGCAAAGAATAACTGCAGATGCGTGGTATATAGCACCCGAAAATGTAACGACTCCGGTCACCTTTCCGTCTTCTATCAGAAGCTCTGTAACCTCCTGCTGGCGGAGTGTCAGATGCTCCTCATTCTGAAGTGTGAGCCTCATCTGCTTTGTATATTCGACCTTATCGGCCTGAGCACGAAGAGAATGTACCGCAGGGCCCTTTGACACATTTAACATCTTGGACTGAATATAGGTCTTATCTATATTTTTGCCCATCTCGCCGCCGAGGGCATCTATCTCACGGACAAGATGGCCTTTGGAGCTTCCTCCGATATTGGGATTACAGGGCATGAGAGCAACGCTGTCCATGCTCACGGTAAAAATAATGGTCTCAAAACCGAGTCTGGCCGCAGCAAGAGCCGCTTCACAGCCGGCATGTCCCGCACCTACAACAACTATGTCATAATACTCTTCTATTACTGCCACAATAAAGCTCCTTATTTACCCATACAAAATTCACTGAATATCTTATCTGCCAGATCGTCCTCCAGAGTTTCTCCTATGATAAGTCCGAGAGCGGAATAAGCAGCCATCAGATCGATGGTGTAAAAATCCTCACCCAGCGAAAGTTCTATGCTCTCCCTGACCTTATTAAGATCGTTTTTCACTTTGATAAGAGCATTTTCCTGTCTCCGGCTTGTTATGATAATCTCATCATTGTAGGAAAGCTCACCGGAAAAGAACAGCTTCTCTATCATATCCTGAAGCTCGTCAAGTCCTTCCTTATTTAAAGCA
>CACYCJ010000103.1 GCA_902772925.1 uncultured Lachnospiraceae bacterium | reverse complement strand
GGATGCGTCTCGGCGCGATAGGTAGATAGTTGCCTTTGGCAACACGCGCCTCGCGCGGAGAGTGTCGCAAGCGACACTCTTTGTTCTGCACACGTCCGCCGAAAGGTAAATTGCTACCGCTTGGTAACCGCAGTGCGGTGGCGGCGAGCCGGGCACGATAAATCTTTCCTACCCGATTCCATATTTATAATCCACGATTTTGTTTATATATAAACCGGCTTCCTTCATGTCCCCGGTTATCAATTCTACCGGAATGTCGCATAAAAGATATCTTTCGGTGTGACCTCTGAAATAAGGAGCTCCGTCCTTTTCGATTATTTCCTCGATAAGAACATCCACATTTTCTCCGATAAAAGAGTTTTCGAATTCTTTTTTGTTTGTTTCGGTAAGAGACAGCAAAATGTCACTTCTTTCGGATTTTACCGATTCAGGTATCTGGTCCGGGAGCTTGTCCGCAACTGTTCCCTGACGGCGTGAATATTTAAAGATGTGCATTTCGTACAGGTTAATGCGTTTCAGGTTCTCGTAGCATTCATTGAAATCCTCCTCGGTTTCTCCTGGGAAGCCGACTATAACATCAGTTGTTATAGCGGGACGGTCATAAAATGCTCTTATGAGACTGCAGGCTTTTTCGTACTTCTCAAATGTATAATGCCTGTTCATCCTTTTAAGTGTATTGTCACAGGCACTTTGAAGAGAAAGGTGAAAATGTGGACATATCTTCTTGGAACTGCTGATTCGCTTTAAAAAATCCTCGCTTATGATCCTCGGCTCAAGAGAAGATATGCGAACTCTTTCGATTCCTTCTATATCGGCAATGGCGAGTGCAACATCAGCTAAGTCGCGTCCTTCGTAATTATAGCACGAAAGATTGATCCCTGTCAGAACTATTTCCTTGATTCCGTTTGAGGAAAGCTCGGAGGATTCTTTGATTATATCGTTAAACGGCTTCATTCTGATCCTGCCGCGAAGATAAGGGATGATACAGTATGTACAAAAATAATTGCAGCCGTCTTCGATTTTAAGATATGCTCTGGTGTGACTTTCGGCGTAGTGGATGCTGATACTTTCAAATTCGGATATTTCGTTTATGTCAATGAGATTGTCTGTTGTCACATTACTTTCAATATATTCCGATAGAAGTCTTGCTATATCCTTCTTCCTGTTGTTTCCTACGATCATATCGACGGCTTTATCCTGCAGAAGCTCATTTCCCGCCTCCTGTGCATAACAGCCTGCTGCGACAACAATGGCATCAGGGTTTTTGCGTTTCATTTTATGGAGCATCTGCCTTGATTTTCTGTCGGCGATATTTGTGACCGAACATGTGTTCACAATGCATATATCGGGAAATGATCCCTCGAAAGAAGGGCTGCTTTGGTCGTATCGAATACATCCGTTTTTAAGGAGTATCTCCATCATTGCATCAGATTCGTATTGATTTACTTTGCATCCCAGAGAAAGAATATATACGCTTTTTCCGTTTAATGCTTTAAACATAAATTATCCTCTTTCAGGTATATAAATGTAATTGACTTTTTTAATGTCAACTTTTATTATAATAACAGTTAAAACCAAAAAATCAAGGAGGGTTTCATAATGACTTCAGTAAAGGTTTCACTTAATTCTATTGATAAGGTTAAGGAATTTGTAAATGACATAAGCGGTTTTCCGGCTGATTTTGATCTTGTTGCGGGAAGATATGTTATTGATGCTAAATCCATAATGGGTATCTTCAGCCTTGATATCACAAAACCGATAGACCTTAATATCTATGCTGATGAGGGTATTGATGAGATACTTGAGGCAATCAAGCCTTATCTCGCTGAATGATCAAGAGGTTATAAAAGGCAATATCGATGAGTGATATAAATAACGAAAATGTCAATAATCCCTATGCTCCGAATTACGGATTGACTCAGCATTCCGGAGGTACACAGCCGGAGATGAGTCAGGGCAGTCCTTATGCACCGCAGCAGGGGATAAGTCAAGGCAGTCCTTATTCACCGCATCAGGGAGCGGGTCAAAACAGTCCGTATGCGCCGAAGCAGGGAACAGGTCAAAGCAGCCCGTATGCATCGCAGCAGGGAGTAAGTCAGGGCAGCCCGTATGCACCGCAGCAGGGAGTAAATCAGGGTAGTCCGTATGCACCGCAGCAGGGAGTAAATCAGGGCAGTCCGTATGCACCGCAGCAGGGAGTAAATCAGGGCAGTCCGTATGCACCGCAGCAGAGAGTGAGTCAGAACAGTCCATATGCGCCGCAGCAGGGAGCAGGTCAGGGCAGTCCATATGCGCCGCAGCAGGGAGCGGGTCAGGGCAGTCCGTATGCGCCCGGTATGGGACCGGTTCCGGGACAGGCAAGTAAGTCGCAACCGGGGAATACAAAACAGCCTGCCTCACAGCCAGCATCGTCACCTCAGAAGAAAAAGTCAAAGGTGGGCCTCATAATCCTATGCGTGGCATTGGGTCTTATGATTCCTGTAGCTGCACTTGCTTTATATATAGTATTCGGTGTATTTGCGGGATTTCCCAAGGGCGGAGTTTCTACAGCCACATCGGTTGCATACAGTATAGTGGATTCTATCAATAATAAGGATATGGATTCATATATGGAGCTCCTTCCCGAAATGATAAAAAATGATCCCAAGGAGCAGGCAGCTGTAAAAAGCCTTTTTGATTCATACGGATCACATGAAGGAATCAGTCTTCAGATGCTTTCTACTGACAGCTATCCGATAAGCGGTGATGAACTTAAGCAGATAAAAAGCAATTTTAAGAAAGCTACGGGTAAAAGCATTAATTCAGCTCAGGCTGTGAAATATTCGTATGAATTATATGATGATACGGGTAATGTCTATATCATTGATGATGAACTCATAGTTGTAAAGATGGGTGTTAAGTATTTTCTTTATGACGATGCGGAGTGATCGTCTGTAGTATAAGATAGTGGTAGTGTAAGTATATCAGGTCGGCGGATGAGTTTTCATTCGCCGATTCTGTAATTGTGTGGACTGTATTTGAATGGAGATAAAGAATGCTCGATAAAGATATGCGGGAGCCTCTGTTTGATTTTATGGATGATTACTTCGGTAAGATAAGGACGATCGAAGAAAAGACAATTAAAAAATCCCGCGCAGATGTGATAGGTGTCATGGATGATTCCATACTCGGCTTCGAAATCAAATCCGATGCTGACACATATACAAGGTTAAAAACACAGATAAAGGACTATGAGACATTCTGTGATGTGTGTTATATAGTTATAGGGAAATCTCATATACATGCGGATGAGCATATTCCGGAGTACTGGGGTATCATCGAAATTAATGAAAACGGGGCGTCTTTAAAAAGAGATGCGCTTCCATGTCCCTATACAAAGCTTTACAATCAGCTGCTTCTTTTATGGAAAAGAGAGCTGTGGAATCTTCTGGATATAAATAAGCTACCGAAATACAGAGACAGAAGCCGGAAATTCATTATAGAAAAGCTTATAGACAGGATTGACGAGGATACCTTGAAAAGACAGATAACGGATACGCTTTTCGAAAGAGATTATACAATCTTTGATGATCAGCCCAAGGTTTCTCTTAAGACAACCTCCACCGGGAAGGTTAAGAGAAAAAGGCGTCCGAGGACATATACAAAGCATGTTATAAGAAAAAAGAAAAGATAGAGCATGACTGTCAAGAAAAAATACTTGACAGTCTCTTTTTATTGTTGTATCCTAGGCAAAGTGACTGAAAGTGTTAACTGATCAGCAGGGATCGATATGGAAAAATTCGTCAGACAAACTCTGTTATATGATTTTTACGGAGAGCTTCTCACCGATCATCAAAGGAATATTTATGAGGATAAGGTCATTAATGATATGTCTTACTCCGAGCTTGCCGATATATACGGGATATCACGGCAGGGTATTCACGATCAGGTGAAAAGGATCGACAACATTTTAGAAAAGTACGAATCGAAGCTTCAGCTTATAGAAAAGTTCGAAGGAATGAAAAATAAGGTTGAAGATATAATCCGACTGTCAAATGAATTGAAATCCGGAGATTTCACGACTGACAGGGAAAAGCTTATAGATACGATCATTTTAAGATCTAATGAATTATACGAAGATTTCTGAATACCGGAGGCTATATGGCATTTGACAGTTTATCCGATAAATTACAAAATGTTTTCAAAAAGCTCAGGGGAAAAGGCTCCCTCACCGAAAAAGATGTAAAGGAAGCCATGAAGGAAGTGAAGAGAGCACTTCTTGAGGCGGATGTAAACTTTAAAGTTGTAAAACAGTTTATAAATACCGTGACTGAGCGCGCTGTCGGCGAAGAAGTCATGAAAGGGCTGAATCCCGGACAGATGGTCGTTAAGATTGTCCGTGACGAGATGGTCAGCCTTATGGGCGGTGAGATCACCGAGCTTAAGCTTAGACCCTCAAATGAGATAACCATCATCATGATGTGCGGTCTTCAGGGTGCCGGTAAGACCACCACGGTTGCAAAGCTTGCCGGACAGTTTAAAAACAAGGGTAAGAAAGGGCTTCTGGTAGCCTGTGATATTTACAGACCTGCTGCCATAAAGCAGCTGGAGATAAATGCCGAGAAGGTCGGAGTTCCCGTTTTTTCCATGGGAACGAGTCACAAGCCGGTTGATATAGTTAAAGCAGCTATTTCGCATGCCGAAAAGAATGAGATCAACATTCTGTTTGTCGATACCGCCGGACGACTTCATATAGATGACCAGATGATGGAGGAGCTTGCCGAGATCAAGGCGAATGTGGATGTTGCCTGGACGCTTCTTACCGTCGATGCAATGACAGGTCAGGATGCCGTAAATGTGGCAACCACCTTCAATGACAGGATCGGAATTGACGGCGTTATCCTTACAAAGCTTGACGGTGACACCAGAGGCGGTGCCGCATTATCCATCAAGGCTGTTACGGGTAAGCCCATATTGTATGTCGGCATGGGTGAGAAGCTTACGGATCTCGAGCCTTTCTATCCCGACAGGATGACCAGCAGAATACTCGGAATGGGAGATATTGAAAGCCTGATTGAAAAGGCTCAAAATTCCATTGATGAGGAAGAAGCAAGGCTGATGGAGGAAAGAACCCGTAAGGGCACATTTGACTATAATGACTTCCTTACACAGCTTGAGCAGATGAAAAAGATGGGCAGTCTTTCCGATATAATGGGAATGATGCCGGGAATGTCCTCTAAAATGAAGGATGTTGAAATTGATGAGGACGCATTGGTCCGTCCGAAGGCTATCATACAGTCCATGACAAAAGAGGAAAGAGCAAATCCTTCGTTGATAAATATCAGCAGAAAACAGAGGATAGCAAAGGGCTGCGGCCTCGATATTTCCGAGGTGAACAGATTCATCAAGCAGTTTGAACAGATGAAGAAGATGATGAAGCAGATGTCCGGAATGATGGGCAAGAAGAAACACGGAAGATTCAATCTGCCCTTCGGATTTTAAGCAGAGGTTTTAATAGATATTTAAACCGGAAAATTAAGTTGATAAACAGAGTCAATATGACCTGATAATAAATAATATTTTTTATTCACAAGGAGGAATTTAAAAATGGCAGTCAAGATGAGACTTAGAAGGATAGGTTATAAGAAGCATCCTATCTACAGAGTTGTTGTTGCTGATTCAAGAACACAGAGAGACGGTAGTGTTATAGAGGAGATCGGTTCATACGATCCCAACAAGGAGCCCTCAGAATTCAGAGTAGATTCTGAAAAGGCAAAGAAGTGGCTTCAGAATGGTGCACAGCCCACAGAAACTGTAGCAAAGCTTTTAAAGCAGGCAGGTATTGAAAAATAAATAGGAGGGCTGACTATGAAGGAGCTGGTTGAAATCATAGCAAAATCTCTTGTTGATGCTCCTGATGAGGTGGTTGTTACCGAAACTACAGATGAAGATACCATCAAGATAGAACTCTCAGTTGCTCCGGAGGATATGGGTAAGGTCATTGGAAAACAGGGTAGGATTGCAATGGCTATCAGAACTGTTGTAAAGGCAGCCTCATCTAAAGAAGACAAAAAGGTTATTGTAGATATTAAATAATGCTTTCTTAAGCCGTGGCGAAGCCGCGGCTTACATTTTATCAGAGGTGTGAAAATTGGAAGACAGATTCAGAATAGGAATTATAACGTCTACACACGGCATTAAGGGTGAGGTTAAGGTTTTTCCTACAACGGAGGATATAAAAAGATTTGATCATCTTGAAAAATGCTTTCTTGAAGACGGTACCGAGCTTAAGAAAAGTAATGTTAAATATTTCAAGAATATGGTCATCCTTTCCTTTGAGGGCATTGACACGATAGAAGATGCCGAAAAGATACTCAAAAAAGAAATATATGTACTAAGAGAAGATGCTATACCTCTTAGTGAAGGCGAGTATTATGTTGCCGATATCATCGGTGCCGATGTTTTTGATGAAGAAGGAAATAAGCTCGGAGTTCTTGAAGACTATCTCGAAACCGGCGCAAATGATGTCTATATCGTAAAAAACGATCAGGGAAAAGAATTTATGGTTCCTGTTGTTCCTTTTTTCATTAAAAAGGTTGATGTGGAAGAAAAAAAGATGATAATTCATCTGATTGATGGAATGCTTTGATGGGAGAATAAGGCTGATGAATTATTATGTAATGACGTTATTTCCCAAACAGATAAATAATATACTGAATGAAAGCATAACAGGCAGAGCTATTGAAAAGGGCCTTATAAATGTCGAGGCGATCGATATCAGAGATTATGCTCAGAACCGCTATAAGCATGTTGACGATTATATTTACGGCGGCGGAAGCGGAATGCTGATACAGGCTGAGCCTGTATATCTGTGTTATAAGGATATCATCGAAAACTATGATGATGTTGACGGTTCTACTAGGGTACTCTATATGTCGCCGCAGGGAAGAACCTTCGATCAAGGAATGGCATCTGAGCTGTCCCGTGAAAAGAGCCTCATATTTTTATGCGGACATTACGAGGGTATAGATGAAAGAGCGCTTGAGCTCCTTCATGTGGAAGAGGTTTCTCTCGGCGATTTTGTGCTTACCGGCGGAGAGATAGCGGCTGCAGCGATGATAGACTGCATTTCAAGACTTGTGCCCGGCGTTCTCGGTAATGAGGAAAGTTCCGTTGAGGAAAGCTTTTCAAGCGGACTACTCGAATATCCTCAATATACAAGACCGGCAGAATATATGGGCCTTAAGGTGCCGGATGTGCTTCTTTCAGGAAATCATGCTATGATAAAAAAGTGGCGTGAGGATATGGCTCTCCAAAGAACAATAGACAAAAGACCCGATCTCTTAAGAGAAAATGCTTCACAAGATAATGACCATGATGTATAATACCAAAGGCGTTATCATTTGAAAGGAGTATGAAATGAAAAAATATATAAGTCTCATATTAATAGTTGTAATGGTATTATCGGTTACCGCATGCGGTAAAAGTGAAAATACTTCCGTTACTGAAAATGTGACCACGGAAGCTTCGCTTACCGATGAACAGATAGTAACCAGAAATGCCATAGCTGCATTTGTAAACATTCAGCTTCCTACGATCGAGCAGAACAGAGACTCGGCTGTAGCTCAGTTTAATGAATATTTTGCCAACAGCACGGATACTTCTGTTGATTGGGCGGGTAAGCTTACATCGGCGCTTGCGGATTATGATACATATATGACGGATCTTAATGCGATAAGCTCTGACGATCAGGAGTTTTCACAGCTTCTCGGCCTTTATAAAAGCAGTGCTTCGGCACAGAGAGAAGCTATGAGTGATATTGTAGATGCGCTTGTTAATTATGACAGCTCGATGTTTGATGCTGCTCAGGACAAAATGACCGAATCCAAGGATTATATGGTGCAGTATGAAACGATGCTTAAGGAATGCTGCGATAAATATATGATAAATATCAAGGGAGATTTTTCTCTTGCAACCTCCGGTGATCCGGAATAAAGATTTTATTATTTCACAGAAAAAACAAAAAAGTGTTGTAACATAAGGGTGTCATTTTTATATGGCACCTTTTTGATAATACGGAGGATAAAAAAATGAGTGATATCAAGATACTTCTTGTAGATGATGAAATGAGGCTGAGAAAGCTTGTGAAGGATTATCTTGTGAAGCAGGATTATCTGGTGATCGAAGCTGAAGATGGCGAAGATGCATATGAAAAATTCAATGAAAATAATGATATTTCTCTTATCATCATGGATGTCATGATGCCGAAAATGGACGGTTACGAGACGACAAAGGAGATAAGGAAGATTTCCAAGGTTCCCATTATAATGCTGACCGCCAAATCAGAGGAAAGAGATGAGCTTAAAGGTTTTGAACTCGGTATAGATGAATACATAACCAAACCCTTCAGCCCCAAGATCCTTTGTGCAAGAGTAGATGCTATCCTCAGAAGGTCCAATATGGTCTCCGATGTCGAAGTGATCGAAGCGGGTGGTATCGTTCTTGATGCAGTGGCACATCGTGTCAGCGTTGACGGTAAAGATATTGAACTAAGCTATAAGGAATTTGAGCTTCTTAATTATTTCCTTGTTAATCAGGGCGTCGCTCTTTCGAGAGAAAAGATTCTGAATAATGTATGGAATTATGACTATTTCGGCGATGCGAGAACTATCGATACCCATGTTAAAAAGCTCAGAGCAAAGCTCGGTGATAAAGAAAAATATATCAAGACTATCTGGGCACTCGGATATAAATTTGAGGTTACCGACTGATGTTTTATTTTTATAAAGGCTATCTTTCTATCAGATTTAAAATAGCTCTTGCCGTTCTTGCGGTATCTGTAATATTTTACGGGATAATTCTGGGCTTCGGTCATCTTTTCATAGAAGATATAGTTAAAGCTAATCTTCAAAGCAATATTATCACTTCCTATAAATCCAGCCTTGAGGTGTTCAGGAGAGTTAATCTGTATGATTATACAGAGGCGGAGATAGGAAAGTATTTTGCGGCGGTTGACAATCCGGCCGGTGCCGCCATCACGGTCATTGACCCTCTGAATTATCAGATATATTCTACGGAAACCTATGATGACAAGTCTATAAATTCCATAAAAAAGCTAATGGAATCTTATGATATCAAACGACTTGAAACGGAAGAGGACAGGTATTTCATAAATGAGACCGGTTCTGATTCATATGATAACGGTTATTTTGAACTTATAGGGCTCCTTGACAATAAAAATGTCATTGTCATTCGCTGCTCGGAAAAGAGAGTTGCCAGCAGTGTTAAGTTTGTTACGAGCTTTTTTACCGTTGTTTCGCTTGTTATGGTGCTTATAGAGTTTGTGGTGATAAGTATTCTGCTGAGCCGCTTTACAGCGCCGCTTAAAACGATGTCAAATATTTCAAAAAGAATGGCGAATCTGGATTTTGATGCCAGGATCAACATTGATTCCAATGATGAGCTGGGAGAGCTGGGAAGCAGCATGAATGATATGTCCAGAAAACTGGAATATACCATTTCAGAGCTGAAAAAAGCCAACATTGAGCTTTCCGGTGATATCGAAAAAAGGGAGCAGATGGATGAAATGCGTACGGAATTCATTTCTCATGTGTCTCACGAGCTTAAGACACCCATTGCCATTATCCAGGGATATTCCGAAGGCCTTAAGGATAATATCAATGACGATCCCGAAAATGTGAATTTTTACTGCGATGTGATCATTGATGAAGCTGCAAAGATGAATACTCTCGTTATGCAGCTGCTTAATCTGAATGAGATAGAATTTGGTGAGACCAAGATCGCTATCGAAAGGTTTAATCTTACAAAACTGATAAAGAGTGTAATTGAAGCATCATTAGTTCTTTGCGAAGAAAAGAAGATTGATATCCGGTTTGAAGAAGAGGAGCTTTCTGTCTGGGCGGATCAGTTTATGATTGAAGAGGTTGTTACCAATTATCTGACAAATGCGATTCATTATGCAGATCCCGAAAGTACGGTTCGTATATGGTACGAGAATAAACAGGATACCGTAAGGATCAATGTATTTAATAAAGGAAAAGGAGTGGCCGAAAAGGATACAGACAAGATTTTTGTGAAATTCTATAAGGCTGACCCGGCTCGTACAAGAGAGTATGGCGGAAGCGGTATAGGTCTTTCAATCGTAGAAGCGATAATGAAAAAACACGGCAGAGATTACGGCTTCTATAATACCGAAAACGGAGTTGTATTTTATTTTGAGCTTGATACCGAGGTTCGTGAGATAAATGATACACCTGCCGGTGAGTAAATTAACTATTTACATTTTTGTAATAATTATTTATACTTAATTAATAATTAGTCGGATTTTTCCGACAAAAAATATACGAGGAGGAAGGTTTAATGAAGACTGCATGTTATATCGAGTATTACGGAAGACAGTTATCTGAAGATGATGTTATAGCAATGGCAAAGAAAATCTGGACTGACGGCGGAAACAAAGCGGCTGATCTTAAAGATATAAAGCTTTATATTAAGCCGGAAGATGACAGAATCTATTATGTATTCAATAATAACGATTCAGAAGCTGGTTCATTTTCGCTTGATGATACACAGAATAATTTCTAATTGTAATAAAAACGGTTTCCGTATGGAAGCCGTTTTTTTGGAGCGATAACGAATAAAGAGATTAATAATAGTTGCAGGATAGATTTTGCAGGATGGCAGAATTCTTTTTTTTATGAGCTTGGTTGGTAATGATTACTACATGACAGCGTGAGATGGGGGCAATAATATTGGTAATGCTGTACATAATGCACAATTCAATTAGTGTAAATGGTACAAAAAGTAATTTTGCACATGACATTTAAGAAATATTTGTGCAATATTTACTAAATAATTTGTTAAAAATTGTTGACAAACTATTAATTGGGTGTTAATATATGAACCATAGAAGAAAGAAATAAAAAATACTTTTATCTCTGTCCTCTTTTTCCTTTAATGATAAACTTTCAAAAAAAACTTTTCTAATTAAACTTTTAAACCTCTAAATGAAGAAGCCCGTTGCTAAACGGGTTTCTTTTTGTTTTTAAATAAATACCTGAAAGTCCTGTCCGTCACATTTCTATTTATTGACATTTCTTTGGTTTTATTATATGGTAAACTATCGGAAGAAAATCAAATGGTTATGAAAATAATCCATTAAACAAACGGAAGGAAATATCAGTATGGTCGCTGTAATAGACTATGATGCCGGTAATATAAAAAGTGTTCAGAATGCCATTGAGTATCTGGGAGGAGAATGTATTATAACCAGAGACAGTGATGTCATTATGAAATGTGATAAAGCAATACTTCCCGGCGTCGGTGCATTCGGAGATGCAATGCACAGGCTGGAGGAATACAGATTAGTTCAGACAATAAAGGATTTCGTAAATACGGGAAAACCGTTTATGGGAATCTGTCTCGGACTTCAGGTTTTGTTTGAGGATAGTGAAGAAAGTCCCGGAGTTGAAGGACTCGGTATTTTAAAAGGACATATAAAAAGGATTCCGGACTCTACTGAGTTTAAGGTTCCGCAGATCGGCTGGAATTCAATTGATATAAATCCCGCTTCAAGATTACTTTCGGTTACGCCTGATGGTTCATATGTATATTTTGTTCATTCGTATTATCTTGAGGCGGAGGATGAAAGTATTGTCAGCTCCACGACGGAGTACAATACGCACATTCATGCGTCCGTAGAAAAGGATAATGTGTTTGCGTGTCAGTTCCATCCGGAAAAAAGCTCGGACATCGGACTGAATATCTTAAAGAATTTTTTGTTTAATATGTGAGGCTCTTATGCATACAAAAAGAATAATCCCTTGCCTGGATGTTAATTCAGGTCGTGTGGTAAAGGGTATAAATTTTATTAATCTTATAGATGCCGGAGATCCCGTTGAATGTGGTAAAGCATACAGCGAGGCCGGTGCTGATGAGCTTGTTTTTCTTGACATCACCGCTTCTTCCGACAAAAGAAACATTGTGACCGATATGGTCAGACGCGTTGCCGAGAATGTGTTCATTCCATTTACGGTCGGCGGCGGAATCCGTTCCGTGGACGATTTCAGAAGTATCCTCAGAGCAGGTGCCGATAAAGTTTCGGTCAATTCTGCTGCTATAGATAATCCCGAGCTGATTTCGGATGCGGCTGATAAGTTCGGAAGGCAGTGTGTAGTTGTTGCCATTGATGCAAGAAGAAGACCCGAGGGTGGCTGGACCGTGTATAAAAACGGCGGCAGGCTGGATATGGGCATCGATGCCGTTGAATGGGCCATAAAGGCAGATAAGCTCGGAGCCGGTGAAATCCTTCTTACAAGCATGGATTGTGACGGAACTAAGGCGGGATACGATAATGAACTTACAAAAATCATATCGGATAATGTGTCTATCCCGGTTATAGCATCCGGCGGAGCAGGAACCCCCGAGCATTTTTATGAAGCGCTTACGATCGGCGGAGCTGACGCTGCGCTCGCGGCGTCGCTTTTCCATTTTAAGGAATTGGAAATCATTAAATTGAAGGAATACCTCAGAGACAGAGGCATATCGGTGAGACTTTAATGGCACAGTTTAGAGAAAATGATATAAAGGTAGAAGATTACCTAAGGCTTAGAGCGGAGGTTAACTGGAAGGTACTTTCGGAACGCCAGGCACGCCTTGCATTATCAAATGCGATTTACAGTGTGTCACTCTATGAAGGTGATATGCTGATAGGCTTTGGCAGGCTTGTGGGTGATTCCGGAGTAATCTGTTATATACAGGATCTGATAGTACATCCCGATTACTGGGGAAGAGGTTACGGAAAAGCTTTGGTAAGAAAGCTGCAGCTATATGCGAAATCCCTTACCGAAGACGGCGAGGAAATGATGCTCGCCCTGATGTGCGCAAAGGGAAGAGAAAGATTTTATGAGGTGTGCGGATTTACCGCAAGACCTACTGAAAACCTCGGTCCGGGAATGATACTCTATATATCTTGTTAGTTCAAAATAATTATGACGGATGTATTTTTCGACAATCGGAGTAGTATATATGACTAAAATTAAAATCGACAGCGAGCTCAGGAGCGAATTCAATGAACTTATAAAGGAAATTGCTCTTTCCGATGAAGCACGCGAGATGAAGAATTACATTCAGCATACAGATGTAAATACCTATAAGCATTGTATGAATGTAGCTCTGGTAAGCTTCTATATTGCTAAAAGATATAAAGTAAATGTTGATCTGAAGACGCTGGTCATCGGAGGATTTTTACATGATTATTTTTTGTATGACTGGCATTTGCATGGAGATAAGCTTCACGGATATCATCATCCCCATATAGCAGCACAAAACGCACAAAGGGATTTTAATGTAGATGAAAAAGTGATGAAAGTAATAAAGTCACATATGTGGCCGCTTACCATTACCTTTGTCCCGAACAGTAAAGAAGCAGCCATCGTCTGCCTTGCCGATAAGATAGTCTCCACCAAGGACAGCCTTTCCAGGCGCCGTTCAAAGCTGAAAGCAATGGAAGGTGAGATAGAGGAAAGAAAAGCAGTAAAAAGGGTAACAAGGGAAGCAAAACGTGAGTGGAAGGCTCAGAAGAAAGAGCAGAAGAAGGAACAGAGAAAAGAGAAGAAAAATAGGTAGATATATAGAAATACAAACGGATAGAACAATATATATTTTTTGAGACACGCTCTCGCTTCGTTGGGGTACCCCTAGCGGTGCTAAACTCTTACATCGTCTTACGACTCGTAATCGTTAAGCACCGAGACCCCAAAGGCCTCAAAAAATATACATTGTTCTATCCTGCGTTAAATAATTCAGTGTATGTGGTTTACAGCCGAATAAAAATACAGGTGCTGAGCAAAACCTTCGCGAAGGTTTCGTTATATTGCCAAAATGAGGTTATAGAATTTTCCAAACGCGCGAGACTGTTTGAACGAAGTGAGTTTCGAGCGCGTTTGAGAAAATACATAACCTCATTTTGTGCAATATAGAAACCGAAGAGCTGTTTTGGACAGTACCTGTATTTTTATTCGGCGTCAAATCTATTAAACATCAAATCTATCAGTTCTTTATTTCTTTTTCGAATTCTTCTCCATATTCTTCCTTGCCGAAGCGAGCATAAGCTTGATCCTGTTGATCTGGTTTACCTCTGCAGCGCCCGGATCGAAGTCTATGGGAGTTATGTTCGAATCGGGATAAACCTTTCTGAGCTTCTTGATAACACCCTTTCCGATTATGTGATTCGGAAGACATGCGAATGGCTGAGCACAGATAATGTTCGGGGTTCCGCTCTTGATAAGCTCTATCATTTCTCCGGTAAGGAACCAGCCTTCGCCGGTCTCATTTCCGATTGAAACGATGGGCCTTGCATAAGAAGCGATGACCTTGATGTGCTTGGGAGGCTCAAATCTTTTACTCTTTTTAAGCGCATCAACCATGGGCTTACGAAGCAGTTCAAGGGCTTCAATGGCACTGTTGGCAATTATCTGAGATTTTTTGGATTTACCGAGATATTCATATTTGTAATTGTTATTGTAGAAGCTGTACATAAGGAAATCAAGGAGGTCCGGCATTACAGCTTCGGCGCCTTCCTGCTCAAGAAGATCAACTAAGTGGTTGTTGGCGGAAGGAAGGAATTTTACAAGGATTTCTCCGACGATTCCGACACGAGGCTTCTTAATATCTTCATTTAAGGGAAGATTATCAAAATCTCTTACAATATCACGACATATAGCACCGAAATTTCT
>CACYCJ010000102.1 GCA_902772925.1 uncultured Lachnospiraceae bacterium | reverse complement strand
CTCGAACATTCCCTTAACACCATCGACATTTTCCAGAGCAGACTTATTGATCTTTCCGTTATCCTTGATAACAAGCCTGAGTCTGGTAGCGCAATGAGCCGCCTGAGCAACATTATCCCTGCCACCTATATTGGCAACGATTTCCTCAGCGCATTTTCTATAATCCAGCGCCATATCGTTTTACCTCCTTATTTGAAGCATTTATGAAAACGATTACAACTAAATTTCATTATATCACTAGTTTCGGATTTTACAATACCCAATTCATACATTTTTGTAAAATATAATTGTGAATATTTACCAATTCACCCGGTATTCGGATAAAATGCGATTCTCTCCGACTGACTTTAGATCAGACCGAGCTCGGTAAACGCCTTTGCCAGTCCGTCATCCGTAACGGACGGACAAACCATATCCGATACCTGCTTCAGCGCCTCTGCTCCGTTTTCCATGCATACGCTTGTACCGACAGTCTCTATCATTTCAAGATCATTCATGCTGTCACCGAAGCCGTAGGTATCCTCAATCGGTACTCCCAGATGCTCAGCTACTGCTCTCACTCCTCTGCCCTTATCGTACTTTTTGCTTATAAGCTCTCCGTTTATGATGCTTCCGCCTTCCATCTGCTGAATAATAAATCTGTATTTTCCGTCTAAAAGCTCTTCGGTTTCCTTAAGCTGTGACACATCCTCACACATAACTACGATCTTATAAACGGGGGAGCCGTCATACTCCGTCATGGATTTGATCCCGAGGCTTTCCTCTATTGCCTTTCGCCATCTTTCAAGCTCACTGTTTCCACCCGACTGTTTTGACATAAACTCGCCTATCCCGTCGTCACACCAGGAGCCGTACTTTGCCTCGATCGTACAATAAACGCCGTTTTTATGAAGTGTATCAAGCGCATTCTTTTTGTCCTCATCATCCATCGGCGCATCGATTATCTCTTCGTCGCCGACCGTTACATAAGCTCCGCCGCTTCCTACTATCCCGTCGAAGCCGTACGCAAGAAGCGGCTTAAGCATATCCGGATTCCTTCCGGTACATAGAAAAACTTTATTGCCTCTATCCTGAGTTTTCCTGATGGCGCTTACCGCGCTTTCGGGAGGAATGTTCTCCCCCGGAACCGTCAGCGTACCGTCGATATCTACAAATATAAGTTTCATTACTTATACCGACCCCCTCTCTATGATCTGATAACCGAGCTTCATGTTGCTTATCGGTATATCCTTATCCTTTGAATTTATCATCTCCATAAGGATATTTACCGCCACTCTCCCACACTCCTCAAAATAAAGCTTCACGGTCGTAAGCTGCGGTTCTGTTATCGTATCCGCCCAGCTGTTACCGACTCCCGTAACACTGATATCCTCGGGAATTCTTTTTCCCGCCGCCTTGACAGCCTTCATAACTCCGTGTGCTATTGTGTCCGTGGCGCAGATAATACCGTCTGTCTCGGGATGCTCCCTAAGCAGCTTTTCAGCCTGCTCATAGCCGCTCTCTATCGTATAATCCGATACCATACGGATGAGCTTTCCGGGATCGAGTCCCATTTCACTGAAGGCCTTTTCCACGCCTCTTCGCCTTGCCTGTCCTACCGCAGCATCCTCCTCGTCAACTCCTATGTATGCAACATTTCTTTTTTTCTTAAGCATAATGAGAGCAATATCCTTCATGGAATGCACATCATCATGATAAACCGAAGATACTCCGGAGAAGCTCTGGCCGGTAACGACTATGGGAATCTCACAGGAAGCTATGGTATCCTTAAGGTAAGGTGTCATAACGGTGCCCATTAGGATTATCCCGTCCATGCCGCTTCTCTGCATGCTTTTTATAAACTGAATCTCCTTTTCTTTTTCATTATCCGTACAGCCGAGAATGAACTTATAATCATTTTCCTTAAGACCATCCGCAATCCCGGACATGATCTGACTCATGGAATCCGAATGTATGCGAGGAACTATAACTCCCACATGACCGCTCCTGCCTGTCCTCATCGTCTTTGCCAATGTATTTGGCGTATACGAGTTTTCCTCCACTACCTTTCTTATCTGTTCTCTCTTCGCTTCACTTAGTGAACCTCCGTTAAAGTATCTGCTTACTGCTGCCGTAGAAACGCCGGCCTGACTTGCCACTTCCTTAATGGTCATTTTTTATCACCCCGTTATCATAGTTGTATTTTATTAAAGATAAGATGCTTCATTATTTCAGATTAGTCATCAGCCACGCAAAACCATATGCGGGAATACCGACAGCCACAGCTTTCCGTATTTCTCCGGTCAGAAGATCGGTATACTGCTCTGTCTCATTTATCCAGGCAGTTTCATCATTATCGCCGAAGTTAAAAAGTGCTATCAGCTTTTCCCCTTTATAATATCTTCCGATTCCGAGAATGTGATCGTTATAGGTTTCAACTATCCATGCATCTGCGGAATTTTCAAATACCCGGTGCTCACTTCTCAGTTTTGTAAGAGTCCGGATACCATCAAAAATCCTCTCCTCTCTGCTGCCCTTCTCCTTCCTTTTTTCCACGCTGTCCCAGTCAAGGCTTCCTCTGTGCAGATAGCGGCTGTCAGCCTGCTTATGAGGATCCTCGTGGTATGTATAGTCATTAAGCTGTCCTATCTCATCCCCGCTGTAGAGCACCGGAATCCCGCTCTGCGTAAGCAGGAATGCGTGAAGTGTGATATCCAGTCGAATGTATCTGTCCAGCTTATCGTCTCTTTTCTCATACTCGGCTGCCTCTATTCCCGAAAGCGAAGCGGTAGTTCCGCACATTCTCGCATCACCGAGTCTGGGATCGTCGTTATAAAGCTCACCCCTGCTGTCACTTCCGTACCATGCCCCCTTAAGGTAATCGTTCAGGTATTTTTTATGCGCAACCTCTTCAATTCCGAACTGCTTCAGATAGTCATAATCAAGTCCCCATCCGATGTCGTCATGGCATCTCAGATAATTCAGGAATACATACTGCTTGGGTAGATTAAAAACAATCCCAAGCTGATGCTTAAGCAGCCTTACATCCTTCGTCGCTACCGTATGCCAGGTGCTTGCCATCGTGGTAACATTATAAAGCATGTGACACTCGGGCTTCGTGACACTTCCGAAATAAGGAACCACCTTTGAGGGTTCCATTACCACCTCACCCAGGAGCAGTGTTCCGGGGCAGACAACGGATGCCGCAATTCGCATTATACGAACAAGGCTGTGAACCTCGGGAAGGTTTCGGCAGTTAGTTCCGAGAGTCTTCCAGATATAAGGAACCGCATCGAGTCTGATAATGTCAACGCCCTGATTGCAAAGATAAAGCATATTTTCCGTCATGTCGTTAAAGACTGTGGGATTACGATAATTAAGATCCCATTGATAAGGATAAAATGTGGTCATGACAACTTTTCCCGCCTCATCACACCAGGTAAAATTACCGGGAGCAGTCTGAGGGAATACCTGAGGCACCGTCTCCTCATAGCGGCTCGGGATATCCCAGTTGTCAAAGAAGAAATATCTGTCCTGAAATTCCTTCTCACCTGCACGGGCACGCTTTGCCCACTCGTGATCCTCGCTGGTATGATTCATTACAAAATCAAGGCACACACTTATGCCCCTCTCATGGCAGTCCTTTGCAAGCGCAGCAAGATCCTTCATGGTTCCGAGTTCAGGCTGTACCTTTCTGAAATCCGCCACGGCGTAACCGCCGTCGCTTTTTCCTTCGGGACTTTCGAGAAGAGGCATCAGATGAATGTAATTTACGCCGCATTCCTCCACATAGTCAAGATGCTTTCTGACACCCTTCAGGTTTCCGGCAAAGCAGTCCGTATACATAAGCATTCCCAGCATCTCCTTGCCTGCGAACCAGTCCTCTACAACCACTCTTGCTTCATCCATCTCCTTAAGAGTTTTGCTTCTTTTCTTATGATAGGAGTAAAGCATATCCAGAAAGTATTCGAACGCCTGCCCGTCGTTGTTATAAAGCTCATAGTAAAGCCACTTCAGCTCGTCATAGTATTCCGACAGTCTTTCTTTAAAGGTATTATCCCATTTTTTATTTTCGATCATTTTATTTATCCCCCGTCATGATGATCATCCCGTTTCAGGAAATGCAATCGTTCGGCCAATATTTGAAACCATATTGTAAACGATTTCATTTCTTATTATAAAAAAAGTACCCGCAAGGTGCAAGCACTTTTTTACTATAATCTTTACTTTCTGCTTTCGATCAAAGCTTCGACTTCCTGCTTTGAAGGCATTACTCTGAGAGCCCCCTTCTTCGTGGTGATTATCGACGCTCCCGCATTTGCGAAGGTCAGCATTTCTCTCATATCGTCTTCGGTATAATCCCCGAGTCCGTTTTCAAGTACATAATGCAGGATTCCTGCGCAGAATGTGTCTCCCGCTCCGGTCGTTTCGATGGTATTTTCCTGTATAAAAGGCATTACCGTTACCTTGCCGTTTTTTCTGTAACAGCTGCTTCCGTCACGCCCCATGGATACAAGGATCATTTTTATGTCGGGATACATTTCCCAAAGCCTCTTTACGCCCTCATCAAAATCATTTTCACCGGTGAACCAGATTATCTCATTGTCGGAAATCTTAAGGATGTCGCATTTACTCATCCCATAGGATATTTCCTTTCTTGCAGCATCTAAGGTTTCCCAAAGAGGCTCCCTCAGATTCGGATCAAAGGATATCGTAACCCCTGCATTCTTTGCGATATCAAGTGCCTTTACGGTAGCTGACCTTACGGGCTCCGAGGTCATGGAAAGAGAACCGAAATGGAATATCTTCGCATTTTTAATCAGTTCCTCATCAACCTCATCTGCACTCAGCATCATATCCGCACCGGGATTTCTGTAAAATGAAAAGTCCCTGTCACCATCCGGAAATGTGTGAACAAAGGCAAGCGTGGTATGAATCTTTTCATCCGTGACAAGTCCCTCTGTACCGATGCCCACTTCCTTAAGTGCGCCTATAAGCTGCGTTCCGAACATATCCTTTCCGACCTTGCCGATAAATGCCGTGCTGTGTCCGAGCCTTGTAAGCATCGCAAGCACATTGCAGGGTGCCCCGCCGGGGTTTGCCTCCATAACCGGATTCCCCTGTGCACTCACTCCGTTCTCCGTAAAATCAATAAGTAATTCACCTAATGCAACTACATCCTTACCCATTTAGTGTACCTCCCTATTACAACTCTCACAGCCTAGTAGCTGTGAAGGACCTTAAAGCCCTTTTCATTTTCATCCAAGGGCATATTTTCCGTCTCTATATCATCTATATGTACAAAGCTTCCGGCATCGATTTCTCCGAGAAACCGCGATATCAGATCCTGATCCCCCTGTACCTCCAGCTCCACTCTTCCGTCATAGAGATTCCTTACATAGCCCGTAAGACCGAGTCCCCGGGCCGCATAGTTTGCCCTGTATCTGAAACCGACTCCCTGAACATCGCCGGATATCAACATATGTTTTCTGACCTTCATATCATTTTACCTGTTCCTCTATCTCTTTTATCTCCGATATATTAATGAGAAGCTCATCCCTGGTAAGTTCTCCTTTATCGAGTGCCTCCAGTATTTCATCCAGATCACCCTGTGAACCGGGCATAAACACATTTCCGCCGGCCTTTATGACCTTGGGTGCCATGGCAATCGGCCATTTGCAGGAGTCATCCTTATTGAAGCCTCTAATCACCCAGTCGGTCATTATAAGTCCCTCATGACCGAATTCGGATCTCAGTGCATCTTTGGTCAGTGCTTCTGATTCGGATGTGTGTACTCCGTTTATCAGATTGTAGGAAGTCATTACAGCTGCCGGATGAGAAGCCCCGATACATATCTTAAAGCCCTTCAGATATATCTCACGAAGCGTTCTTTCACTCATTACGCTGTTATTTTGAGTTCGGTTTAATTCCTGATTATTTGCGGCAAAATGCTTTATCGTCGTGCCGCGGCCCTTATGGCTTTGAACTCCTCTTGTTATTGCCGCAGCCATCTGACCGCTTACCAGAGGATCCTCCGAAAAATATTCAAAATTCCTTCCGCATCTTATGTCTCTGTGAATGTTAAGAGCGGGTGCGAGCCAAAGGTCAACGCCGTAGATTTCCATTTCGGTTCCGACAATGTCGCCGCACATTTCTGCAAGCTCGATGTTAAAGCTCTGAGCAATAGCCGTTCCTATCGGAATGGCCGTCGTATACTGATGCCTGATCGGTGTTCCCTTCTTGGGCCTGTATGCCGAAAGCTCCATTACCTTTGTGAGAGGCTTCGGGAACCATTCTCTTACCGACTCGGGAAGCGGTGATTCACCGATTATGTGCACTCCGTTTTCATCCGAAACATAATGCTTGCTTATGCGAAGACCGGCAGGACCGTCAGCCATAACAAGCGATCTCAGCCCCTTAGCTTCGAAGTCCGTAATTGTCTGTCCCGCAGATCCCGCAACGCTGAAGCCTGCATTTCCGACCATACTGATCGCGCTGCTTTTGGAATTAAACGCGCCGAGGGCAGCCTTTGCAAGTTCCTCGTCAGTCATATCCTTAAATGCCTCATTTATGGTTTTCTTTGTGCCGTATTCAACGATCTTTTCTTCAATAGTTTTTTCGTTAAGCTTAAGAACCTTAACTCCCTCCGGCATAGTAAATGCGGCTTCATCTCTTTCCCTTTTCCAATCCTTAAAGGAAGGCGAGGTCGTGATGCTCTTTACCCTTTCAACGGATATCTGTTCTTTAACTCTTACGCAGCCCGCGATTTCAGTCCTGCGGCTGCTGTTTCCTATACGAAGTATATAATCACCGGCTTCAAGTATATAGGCGCTGTCCGATTCGGAATACGGAGCTATATCCTTCATGGAAAATGATATCTTCAGATTCTCTTTTGCCCCGGGTGCAAGATTCTTTGTCTTCGCAAAGCCGGCCAGAACCTGATAAGGCTCATCCAGCTTTCCTTCGGGTATCGATACATAAAGCTGAAGCACCTCTTTACCGGAATATTTTCCGGTATTCTTTACATTTGCGGAAACCGTGACAACATCCTTCCGTATGGAAGCTTCGTAATCGCTAAGCTCGAACTCCGTATATGAAAGGCCGAAGCCGAAGGGGTACTCGGGTATCTTTCCGACTGTATCGAAATATCTGTAGCCTACATATATCCCTTCCCTGTACTCAGTATCATCCATCTCACCAAAGCTTCCGATGCTTTGGTATGAGCTGCTGTCTGCCCAGGTTGTCGTAAGCTTTCCGGAAGGATTTCTTCTGCCAAGGATGATATCCGCAAGTGTATCTCCCGTCTTTACTCCGAGCTGTGAAAGCAGGAGAATATTCTTCACAAAGCCGAGACAGGAAATATCCACCACGCCTCCGACATTAAGCACAAGCATAAAGTTTTTATATTTTTCGTTGCATATTGCTATATCTCTTATCTCGGTCTCAGTCAGAAGAATGTCACCGCTCACATAATCACGGTCGCAGCCCTCGCCTGAAATTCTGGAAAGCACATATATTGCCGTATCGCATTTTGCACTTATGGGAATGTCATATTCCGGTTCGGGCATGGTGCGTCCCATGGCGACAGTCATTGCCATAACATGCTTTTTCTTAGCTTCCTTTTTTACATCACTGATAAATTTTTTCTTTGATGAAACGTATATTTCATCATAAATATCGAGCCAGTCTGTTGTAAGAACATTAAAGCCCGCTCTTTTCAGTCCCTTCTCGATCGTTACCATAAACCTTGAATTAACTTCGCCGGAACCGGTTCCGCCCTTTATCGTTCTTCTTGCTCCGCTTCCGTATAACGCTATATCCCCCGATCCTTTAAGAGGAAAGCTTCCGTCCTTTTTCAGAAGAACGGTGCATTCGGCTCCGATTTTTCTGATTAACCTGTTATGCTTCTTTTCATGTTCAAATAACCCCATAGTTTTCCTCCTTTTCATCTGCCGGAAGTTACCGGCATGCTTTACTTCTTCCCCGTCAGATAGTACACGGCAAGTGCCGTCCTGTGTGACAGATTTTCTTTTGACAAGATGTTCGTGATATAATTCTTGACCGTTCCTTCGGAAATGAACAGCTTCGCTGCTATTTCCTTGTTTGAAAGGCCTTCCGCGACAGCCTTTACTATATCAAGCTCTCTCTCAGTATAGCCTTCGGGATCAAAGCCCGGTGCGTAACCGGTCTTTCCCGCTCCGGAAGCAGACTGTCCTGATTCGGGTTCACCGGCTTTTCCGGCAAGAGTTTCGAGTATTCTTTCTTCCATCACACCGGTACCGTTATACACGGATTTTATCATCTGCTTCAGATGCTCGGGAGTATGATTTTTGATGATATACCCCTTGGCGCCCGCAGACAGTGCCTGCCTTACAAGTTCATCATCATCGAAGGTTGTAAGTATCAGTACCTTTCCGAGATCATGCTCCACAATGTATTTTGTCGCCTCTATGCCATCCATTTCCGGCATCTGTATATCCATCAGAAATACATCCGGCTTTTTCATCTCGGCAAGAGAAATCGCCTCCCGTCCGTTGGCAGCCGAACCGAGAACCTCAAAATCATCATCCACATCAAGGATTATCTTCATCCCGTCACGAACAAAATCACTGTCATCTGCTATTATTACATTTATCTTATCCATACTCAACTTCCTTTTTTCATAGGGACCTTCACTATTTGTTCGGCGACTGTTAAATCTTTTATGTATGTAACGGAAGCAGCATACTGACCTTGAAGCCTGCTTCTGTCTCAAAATCTATGGAACCACCGGCGGTTCGTACTCTTTGACGCATTCCGGAAATCCCCATTCCGTCGACGATCTTCTCACAGCCTACGCCGTCATCCGAAACGGTACATCTTACCATCCGGTTCAGTGCGATAATGCTGATCATTATATGTTTACATTTGGAATACTTCATGGAATTGGTAACCGCCTCAAATGAGTTATCCAGGATTATCTCCCACACCTCCGCGGATACCCTTGTAAGGTCACCTTCCGTTTCGAGTTCTGCTTCCACGCCCTTTTTGTTGCAATCCTCACATAGCTCGTACAGCTGAAGAAGCGCCATCTGTTTTTTATCAGGCCTTTCCTTTCTGAGTATTGCCCTTATCTCATCCATCCCCGTCCTAAGCTGATCGATGACCGCCTGGATCATTCCTCTTGCTTTCTCGGGATCCTTATCCATTATAACCTTCGTTGCCTCAAGCTGATAAATGGATCCGTTAATGTTATGCCCCAGCTTATCATGAAGTGTCTGTGACAGCTGCGCTCTTTCTTCAAGTATCCGGTTTTCCGACTCGAGGATATTTCGCTTTATCTCGACCTTTGTCGCATTTTCCCTCTTCTCGATATCTCTCTTAAGCCCCTGCTGTGTTTTCGTATCCTCATCCATGAGCTTTTTATAATACGATACGATGAAATTATACTGAGCATAACACATAAGCAGCATGGTGATAACAAGGAACTGAGTAAGAAATCCGGCCTCGGTTTTTGCAAGTAAGGCAATGTATGGCACAAAATACCAGAAAATCCCGGCTTCAAAATACATCAGAAGCTCATATATAAAAAAGTATCCGAGGAGGATAAAACCGCTGCCGCCGAGCTTTATCAAAAAGCAAAGGATCACTGCGGCACCAATGAGAAAAAACAGCTGCTTCTTTCTGTTCACAAGCTCCTTAAGTGCCATAAAAGATATAAAAAACGAAACAAGCAGGAGTATCCGTATCGATACCCCTGTTTGAGTCACATCATCTGCAGTTGTCATGACGGCGTACACTGAAAGTACCAGCATCATGATAACACGAACCAGTATGAAATATTTTTCCTTTAGGAATTCCCCCATGCTTCTGTCCTTCTTATCTTAAGTCCGAGCCCGCCGAGACTGATTATCAAAGCAAGGTATGCTACTGTAACACATATTAACATAAGATATACGCTGTTGTCTTTAACAAAAATCATTTCCGTAGCTTCAAGGAACCATTTCTGAGGCATCATGAAGGAAAGTGCTTTCAGTGCATTTGAAGTATAGTTTAGGGGGAAGTACAGTCCGCTCAGAAGCGCCGACATACACCATATGGTGAAGGCTGCCACATTCGAGCTCATCACATCACCCAGAAGTATTCCGATCATCATGCTGAGTGAACTGAAAATGAGTCCCATGAGGAAGATCATCCCGATATATTTGATCCTGCTCATTCCCAGATCTTCTTCACTCAGGAGAAAGCTGCAGATTGCAACCACTGCCGTTATCATTACCGAAACAAAAAATACAGATACAAACTTCGAAACGAAATACCTGAGCATTGATGTACCGGTAAGATTTATCCTTGTAAATACCCCGTTCTTCTGCTCCTTGATCGATGTATGCGCTACGAAGATTCCGCAGAAGACAAACCCGAGAGTCATGAAGGCAAATGCATAGCCCATCTGCGATTTCTGATTTGTCTGCTGAACCGTAAGAGATCTTCCGTTAGTTCCTGCCACGGTCACAAGATTTTTTTCGGGCATATATTCATCAACCGAATCAAGTGCGCCGGCAACATCATCGGATTTAGCATATCCCTTATTCCTGAATTCTTCCATTTCCGAAAGCTGCAATTCTATCTCGGTCTGAAGTGCCTCGCACCTTTCGTCATCTGAGAGGATGTACATTTTAAGAGCTTCCGTCCCATTTCCTTCCATAATCCTTTTGCTGAAATCGGGAGTAATCAGAAGTACTGCTCCCATTCTGTCCTGGTAGCCGTCTTTTTCTATGCGAGCATCCATGTACTCTTTCATATCGTCTATGCTTTCGCCGGAAATATCAACTCTGCATATGAGGAACAAACCGCTTTTTGCAAGTCTGGTAAGCAGTGCTTCCGAAAGCTTGTCATGGCACGCATCGTAAACCTTTACGACATATTCACCCTTACCGCCGTAATAAGCCATCTTCTGATCAGCGCCGTCAATTTCCTTTATCTCTTCCGAAAAGTCATCAATATAGGCAGCCGAGCTGTCAAACTTTACATTCAGGATCAGCGTCGAAAGCGCGGGCATAAGGAGCAGGAAAAACCAGAATGCCTTTGTCCTGAAAAGGAGTCTCATATTTGTCTTTATTAGTGCTATCATGCTTTTCCTCTCTTTCTGATGCTGCCTGCAAGGACAGCCACTGCCGAGCAAACGATTATGATCGCCGCGCAGTACATTATCGAGCTTGCCACATAATCACTGTGTCCCATACAGGAGAGCTCCACCAATGCTCTGTTGATATGATATATCGGTGAAATGAGCTTTACACTCATAGGGTGCAACGAGAACATATATGTTTCAAAGCTTCCTCCGAAAAATCCCGCAAACCAGACCAATGCAAATACCGCTATTATCGTTACGACTATGTTGTCGAAAATGTTATATGCCATAAGTCCCAGTGCCGTCGCTGCCGATACCGAAAAAAGAACGATCAGAGCCGATAGTACAGGGTTGCCCCAATGTACCTTAAATAGAATTATACTGAGAAGTGTCGTAGCTGCATTTCCGAGAATGACCACTGATACGATGGGAACAAACTTCGCAAGATAAAGCTTGGTTTCGGATAGCGCCGATACCCGAAGCTTCTTGCTTATCCTGTACTTCTTTTCACTCATGAAGATTCCGGCGCCGCAGACTATCGCACACCAGCCGAAATATACTACCTCGATTATTCCGTAATAATCTATGGAGTCAATCGCAGGCATATAATCCGGATGCTCGGGTTCTATCTTTACGCTGTCCGTTTTTACCCCGACTTTTCCTGCAAGCGCATTTTCGTAAAATGCATTTACGGAGTATTCCAGAATTTTGGCTTCCTCCTTATGATCGTTGTTCTGATATATGGTATAGGTATCATCCTTAAATACGACAAAGCCTCCCATATCCTCATTCCTTAAGATTTCCTCGGGATCACCCTCCGTGTACTCCTTCAGAATGTAGCCGTTATCCTTGGCACCGTCCTTAAATGCATCTATCATTTCCGACGGCACATTTTTACCTTCTATCCTGTAGCCTGCGATGATGTCCGCGTCTCCATCGTATCTGCTCATCATATCGTCAAATGCGCTTGAAAGAAGTGCAATGAGAATAAGAGGGCAGATAACTACGAGCAGGCTGTTGGTGATGCTCCTGACCATCAGTTTGAAGTTATTTTTGATTAAATATCTGATCATTTTTTATTCCTCTGTTTCCGATTTCTCTTCCTGCCGGTTACTTCAATGAAAATCTCGAGCTTCACCGGTTTTAATAATCACGGAGCTTCTTCCCCGTCAGTGTCAGGAATACTTCCTCAAGCGTGATCTTGCTGATATCGTCCACTACCATTTTCTTCAGCTCGTCGCTTGTTCCGGTCGCTATGACCTTTCCGTTATCCATTATCGCTATCCTTGTGCAGATGGCCTCGACCTCTTCCATATAATGACTGGTGTATATAACCGTCGCACCGTTTTTATTGGATTCCTTTATCTTGTCGAGAATGAAGTTTCTCGACTGAGGATCGATGCCCACCGTCGGCTCATCGAAGATTAGCAGCCTCGGATGGTGCCCAATGGCACAGGCGATATTCAGCCTTCTCTTCATGCCGCCGGAAAATTTCTTGGCATATTCATTCTTCTTTTCGAGAAGTCCTACATACTCAAGAGACTCATTTATCCTCTCCTTAAGGAGCGCTCCCTTAATGCCGTAAAGCGAGGTGAAGAGCTCCACATTTTCCCATGCCTTTAAGTTTCCGTGGATTGCCAGCTCCTGAGGAATGTAACCGAGATTATCGATCAGCTTCTTTCTGTTCTTCTCGAAATCCTTCTCCATGAACTCCACGCTTCCGAGGGTCGGTCTCACGATGCCGCAGATCATATTCATCGTCGTACTTTTACCGGCTCCGTTCGGTCCGAGGAGTCCGAAGATTTCGCCCTCTTCAATCTCGATATTCAGATTGTCCACAACAACCTTGTTATCGTATTTCTTTGTAAGATCAATTGTCTTTAAAATTGTTCCCATGATCATCTCTCCATTTTTTATTCTCTTTAGCACGCCATTTCTGTAACACGCCGCCCGGAAGCGGGCATTGTATAATTTATATTTTATAAAAAATAAGTGCGCCGGACTTTTCACCTGACACACTCATTATATGAATTCAGTTTTCAGTTTTGTAGTGAATAAAGACACCTTTTCGATATGACTAAAGTCACATTTGATGACACGGGGACGGTTCCAATGTCGTTAAGTTAAGGATTTTATCCCCAACAATTATTAGTATAGTTTAGTTCATGGACTGGTTAT
>CACYCJ010000101.1 GCA_902772925.1 uncultured Lachnospiraceae bacterium | reverse complement strand
GTGATATAATAGTATCCGAGATCGAAGACCCTACTATTAAGCCTATATTAGACTTAACAGATGTATCAACAGGTCTTGGTGTACTTGATGAGATGTTTAGCGCTGATCGTTCTGTCGAGTTAGCAGCAGACTCCAATACAGGAGTTAATAACAAGATTGCTACTCAGAATCGACAGATTGAGGCACTTGAGGATATCCAGTCGAAGATCGGAGAATCGTCCGAAAATCAAAATGGAATAACTCAGAACAACAATTTCTACATTACAAGTGACAATCCTCAGGAAGTTGCTGATTATGTAGAAAATAGAATTGCAGTAAATGTAGATAGGAGGAATGCAGCATGGGGATTATAATGTTCAATAACATATCCTCTAAGTCAATAGGATTAGAAGTTGAAACTTTCCCTGAATATGTTGCTCCTCAGAAAATCTACGAGGTAACGCGTATTCCCGGAAGAAACGGTGATCTTATTAGAGACACAAAAACTTACGAGAATGTTCCTCGTCCGTATAAGGTTAGTATAGCCACTCACGATCAAGTAGCCTATTCAACAAAAATGGCAAAAGTCGTTGAGTGGTTACACTCAGCCTCTGGATATGCAAGACTTGAAGATTCTTATGATGCTGATGTTTATCGTTTAGCTTATTTTAAAGATGAATTAAGCATTAGTAATCTATTTGACGCTGCTGGAAAAGCAACTATAAAGTTCGTTTGTAAGCCTGAGCGTTACTTAAAATCAGGTGAAACACCTATAATGTTCACCGAAAGTGGACAAATTCAAAATGAAACTATAAATGATGCTCGACCGCTTCTTAATATAGTTACAGATAATACCGAGGGTACAATAACTATCGGTAATTACAGCTTTGAAGTATTAGCCGGTTCAGGTACAAACATAATCATGGATTGTGAACTGGAAGATGCTTGGTATCAAGCTGAAAACAAGAATAACTTCATTGTACTCAATGGAGAATACCCGAGAATAGAGCCCGGATTACAGACAATATCTTTTACGGGCGGAATAGTTAGTGTGGAGGTGACGCCCCGATGGTGGATCGTATAATTAGATTGTATGACGCATCTGAAAACGCGTTTATCTCTACCGGTCTTGGGTCTTTATCAGATGCCGTTTCCTGCAAGGTTGCTGAGGAACTTAATGGTCCGTATGAATTGACTATGGAATATCCTATTTATGGAAGAAGATTCGAAGAAATCCTTTTCCGTAACTTCGTCTATGCCAAACCGAACCCTTATGCAAACCCTCAGCCCTTCAGGATTTATGGCATTTCTAAACCTATGAATGGTATAGTAACTGTAAATGCACAGCACATAAGCTATGATCTTACAGATATTACTGTTGCACCATTCTCAGCCACTTCTATTGTATCAGCGTTTACAAACATGAAAGCAGCTGCTGACGTAAATTGCCCGTTCGAATTCTGGACTGACAAGTCTACAGCAGCAGACATGGCTACTAAAGTCCCACTTAATATGAGATCTATATTAGGAGGAATAGAGGGCTCTATCCTCGACACATATCGAGGCGAATACGAGTTCGATGGTTATACAGTTAAACTCTGGAATAATAGAGGATTGGACAGAGGTGTATCTATTAGATATGGTAAGAACCTCATAAGTCTTAAACAAGAAGAAAATATTAGCGAAGTATTTACAGCAGTAAGACCATACTGGTATAAAGAAGTGAGTGAAAACAGTTCTGAAGAAGGTGGTTTAGTCGAAGTACCCGAGAAGATAGTAAGTATCGAAGGTGCTTCAGACTGTATTAAAATCCTTCCTCTCGATTTAACAAACGAATTCGACCATAAGCCCACAGTATTAGAATTAAGGGAAGCAACTGAAGAATACATTAATACACATGATATTGGTGTACCTAAAGTTTCTCTTGATGTGTCTTTTGCTAATCTCGCTGATACAGATGAATATGAAAATGTAGCTGTACTTGAAAGAGTATCGCTCGGAGATACAGTAGATGTTGAATTTCCGAAACTCGGAGTCATGGCTACGGCAAAAGTAATAAAGACAACATATGATGTTTTGGCTTGCAAATACGATAGTGTTGAGCTCGGTTCAGCAAAAGCTAATCTCTCAACTACAATCTCAGTTCAGGAGAAGAAGATTGAAGAGAAAACCAGTAAATCAGATCTCCAGAATGCAATTGCTATTGCATCTAGTCTTATAACAGGCAACTCTGGCGGATATATAGTTACATATCCTATAGAGCAGCCTCAAGAACTCCTAATTATGGACCAGCCTACTATAGAGACAGCACAGAATGTCTGGCGCTGGAACTCCAGTGGATTAGGGTTCTCATCAAACGGTTATGCCGGACCTTATACTACAGCTATAACTGCTGATGGTAAGATCGTAGCAGACTTTATCTTAGCAGGATCTATGAGTGCTAACCTT
>CACYCJ010000100.1 GCA_902772925.1 uncultured Lachnospiraceae bacterium | reverse complement strand
CGGACAGAAGGGTGTTTATATGGAAGAGAACAAAACAAATGAAGTAAACAATAATACCGGACAGACGGTTTACAGACAGGAAACATTGAAAAGGATATCATCTCCGGAGCAGCTGACTGATTATCTGAAGGTAACCGGAGTCGGAATATGGGCGGTTCTTATCACTGTAATCTTGCTGCTTGTCGGTATATTTGTCTGGTCTGCACTTGGAACTCTGGAAACAAAGCAGGAAGCGGTGGCTTCCGTTAAATCAGGGCAGGCTGAAATAGTTCTTGCCAATCCCGGAAAAGTGAAGGAGGGGTTCCCCGTCAGGATTAAGTCCGATAAATTCACTATCGAAAAAATTCTTACGGACGAGTATGGCAGAGCAATTTTATATGTTCAGATGAATGTGCCTGACGGAGATTACAAGGTGGAAGTTGTGACCGATCAGGTACATCCGATTGAATTTTTACTTAAAAACCAGTAAAGAGGTTGCCGATGAAGACTAATACATTAAAACAACCTGTTACCAAAGGGGTCGCAAAGGTTCCCGTAATAATGCAGCTTGAAGCACTTGAATGCGGGGCGGCAGCACTTGCAATGGTAATGGCATATTACAACAAATGGGTTCCGCTCGAGCAGGTGAGGCAGGACTGCGGTGTATCTCGTGACGGCTCGAAGGCGAAGAATATATATGTTGCAGCAGAGCATTACGGCTTTAGTGTTGAGGCTTATAGGATGAGTCCCGACGCTCTCAGGAAGAATGGAAAATTTCCCTGCATTATCCATTGGAATATGAATCACTTCGTAGTGTGTAACGGATTTAAGGGAAAGTATGTTTATATAAACGATCCGGCCAGGGGAACAGTAAAGGAAACCTGGGAAACCTTTGATAAGTCATTTACGGGAGTTGTTATAATCCCGACACCTTCGGAGCAGTTTGTTCCGGACGGCAAAAAAAGAAGTACTGTGGATTTTGCAAGAAAAAGACTTGTCGGTGCGGGAGCAGCGATTGTTTTTGTGATGCTTACTACCGTGATCGCATATCTGTTCGGCATAATCAATTCCGTCACCTCCAAAATATTCCTGGACAGGCTTTTGACCGGAGAAAATCCCGAGTGGCTGGAGACATTCATTGATGTACTGATCCTGTTTGCAATCATACAGCTGATAGTCGCATGGGCGCAGACGGTGTACTCCCTTAAGATTAACGGAAAGATGGCGGTTATCGGAAATACTTCATATATGTGGAAGGTGCTCAGGCTTCCGATGTCATTTTTCTCACAGCGTCTTGCCGGTGATATCCAGAGCAGGGCTGATATGAACGCTTCCATAGCAGCTACCCTGGTCAATACCTTTGCACCGCTTGTTCTTAATTCCGCCATGATGATCTTTTATCTTGTCGTGATGCTGAGACAGAGCTTACTGCTTACAAGCATCGGCATTATCACTATGATGATAAATATCGTTATGTCAAGGATCATTTCCAATAAAAGGATAAATATTACCCGTGTTCTTATGCGTGACGCCGGAAAACTGGAGGCTACAACGGTCACGGGAATTGACATGATAGAGACCATAAAATCCAGTGGTGCTGAGGAAGGCTTCTTCCGTAAATGGGCAGGTTACCAGGCTTCCGTTAATTCACAGGAAGTAAAGACCGTGAAGACAAATCAGTTTATCGGAATGGTACCGACATTTTTCAGTACCTTTGCGGGCTATGCCGTGCTGATACTGGGTGTGTATCTGGTTATGGAAGGCAGATCTACTCTGGGTTCGGTTATGATGTTCCAGGGCTTTTTAAACAGCTTTATGATGCCGGCCATGACACTTGTAAATGCGGGACAGATCATTCAGGAGATGCGTACCCAGATGGAGCGTATCGATGATGTTATGGAATATCCCGAAGATAAAAATGTAAATGATAACTATGATGCCGAAGAGAAAAGCCTCAGTAAATTAAAGGGTAATATAGAGCTTAAAAATATTACATTCGGTTATTCGCGTCTTGAAGAACCCCTTATAAAGGATTTTTCTCTTTCTGTTAAAACAGGTCAGAGAATAGCCTTCGTCGGCCCGTCAGGATGCGGAAAATCAACTATTTCTTCCCTTATATCCGGACTATATACGCCGTGGGAGGGGGAGATACTCTTTGACGGAAAGAGCAGGGAAGCATATTCGCGAGATGTTATGACCGGGTCTCTTGCGGTTGTTGATCAGAATATCATCATGTTTGAGGATACTATTAAAAACAATATAAAAATGTGGGATGAAACCATAATGGATTTTGAAATGATCATGGCATCCCGGGATGCCCAGATACATGATGACATCATGGCTATGCCGGGAGGCTATCAGCATAAGCTTGTAAGCGGCGGACGCAATCTGTCAGGAGGACAGAGACAGCGTCTTGAGATTGCGCGTGTACTTGCTCAGGATCCCACAATGATCATTTTGGATGAGGCTACAAGTGCGCTTGATGCCAGAACGGAATATGAGGTTGTGAATTCCATCAAGGACAGAGGGATCACATGTATAGTAGTGGCGCACCGCCTTTCGACAGTCCGTGACTGTGATGAGATAATAGTTCTGGATCACGGAAAGGTAGTGGAGAGAGGCACGCACGATGAGCTTATGGCTAAAAACGGTACTTACGCAGAACTGGTAACAAGTGAGTAGGGAGGAGCAGTATGGGTTGGTTTGAAAATCAGATTGAAGAGCGCCGCAAGGCAGACCAGCAGCTCCTCGAGGATTCATTTGTCGAAGCCGCGGGTGTGGTACTTGGTAAAAGATCCGGAACTGCTCTGAGTGACGATAGGATAATAACAAAGGATTCAATAGATGAAATACTGAAAATAATGCATTACAAGCCCGTGGATATACCTGAAAAAATTACGGACTATGAAGAAAAGCTGGATTATTGTCTGCGTATATACGGGATCATGCGAAGAGATATCGAACTGAAGGAGGGCTGGTATAAGGATGCCTTCGGACCGATACTGGCTTTTACGAAGGAAGGAAAAAAACCGGTAGCTTTAAAGCCCGGAAAATTCGGCGGATATGAATATAAAGATTCCGAAACGGATATGTATGTAAAGCTGAATGAAAAACGTTCGGAGCTTTTTGATGAAGAAGCGATATGCTTTTACAGACCTATGCCGCAGAAGAAGCTCAAAGTGATAGACCTGCTTTCTTATATGCAGGGCTGCATTTCCATGAGTGATGTGGCTTTCCTGATCATAGCTACATTTGCGGTGAATCTTGTAGGACTTATCATGCCGCGTGTGACTAAGGCGTTGACCGGACCGATACTTGACAGCGGAAAAGAAATCCTTCTTATCGGTGTCGTTGTCAGTGTCATATGCTTTTCTGTTTCGGTACAGCTTCTCAGCAGTGTAAAAAATCTTTTGTCAAAACGACTGGGACTTAAAACCTCCGTACAGGTACAGGCTGCAATGATGATGAGGATAATGTCTCTTCCTGTCAGCTTTTTCGGGCAGTACAGTCCGGGTGAATTGAAGAAGAGGTCGATGTCGGTAAACCAGCTTTGTACCACATTACTGGATATTGTCGTAACTACGGGAATAACATCCTTTACATCACTGTTATATGTGGTGCAGATTTTTTCCTTTGCTCCGTCGCTGGTTATTCCGTCTGTTGTATTTGTGATAGTGACAGTTGTATTTTCCGTTCTGACAACTATTGTTCAGATACGGATACAGAAGAGACAGATGGAGATCACCGCAAAGGAATCGGGTATTTCGTACTCCATGATCTCCGGAATTCAGAAGATCAGGCTGGCAGGTGCCGAGAAAAGGTTTTTTGCAAAATGGCTGGAAACATATACTAAATCCGCAAGACTAGAATATAATCCGCCGGCCATAATAAAGCTTAATTCGGTTATCACTATGGCGATCACACTCGGTTCAAATATAGTCATCTATTATATCGCCGTTAAAAGCGGGCTGAACCCGTCAACTTATTTCGCATTTTCGTCTTCGTACGGAATGCTTTCGGCGGCATTTCTTTCGCTTACTACAGTGGCTCTTCAGGCAGCACAGATAAAGCCGATACTGGAGATGGCTGAACCGTTCCTTAATGCTACACCTGAGATTGGGGATAATAAGGAAATCATTTCAAATATATCGGGGGCATTGGAAATGAACCATGTCAGCTTCCGTTACAGTGAAGATACACCATATATCCTTGATGATATGTCAATAAAGATAAGACCCGGAGAATATGTGGCAATCGTAGGAAGGACCGGATGCGGAAAGTCTACATTGATAAGGCTTCTGCTTGGCTTTGAAAAGCCGGAGAAGGGTGCCGTGTATTATGACGGAAAGGATATCAATAATATTGATATGAGGTCGCTGAGACGGAAGATCGGAAGTGTAATGCAATCTGACGGGCTGTTTCAGGGCGATATTTATTCAAATATAGTCATATCAGCTCCTGAGCTTACTCTTGATGCTGCATGGGAAGCTGCGGAAAAAGCAGGTATAGCTGATGATATAAGGGAAATGCCTATGGGCATGCATACTATCATATCCGAAGGACAGGGCGGCATATCCGGCGGACAGAAGCAGAGGATCATGATTGCCCGAGCCATCGCTCCGAAGCCGAGGCTTCTCATATTTGATGAAGCAACCTCTGCTCTGGATAATAAGACACAGAAGCAGATATCTGAGGCTCTTGACGAAATGGGATGCACCCGTATTGTGATCGCACACAGACTTTCAACCATAAAGCATTGTGACAGGATTATGGTTATGGATGGCGGTCATATTATAGAAGACGGAACCTATGATGAACTTATCAGACTCGGAGGCTACTTTGCGGAGCTGGTTGAAAGACAGAGACTCGATACCGGCGGGACAAAATAGAAATGTCAGAAAATAAAAATGAAATAAAACCACCCGGCTTCGGAATAAAACCGATGCCGGGTGGCTTTTTTAATGTCTTTTCGTTTTTAAGCTTTGATCTTAATAACCGATGGAAACATTTTGCTTGCAATTCTCACAGAAGAATACGCCAACCTCATCATGCTCATAAAGAAAATTGATGTGGTCAGATCCGCAGTTGGGGCATGTCCTTCCGTAATTGTCGAAACCACCTGCTACGCCATCAAGCTGTTCTTTGCTTAATCCTGTTATTTTTTCTTCACTCATAAATGTAATCTCCTTTCATTCTTTTGGTATTATTTTAGTACTAAAAAATTTCTTACCTTGATATGTAAGAAATTATATCACACAATTTCAAAAAATAAAAAACATAAATATGAATTTTTTATTTACTCATCTTTGGTTCGTTTTTTGCAGCCTTTCCAAGCTTTGCCTCCTTAGCCTTGTTCATCGTGTCTTCAAACTTCTTTGCCTCCCTGCTAAGCTCCTTGGAGCCCAGCGATTTGGCGATATCAAGGATTTCTCTGACATCGGCAGCCTTATTTCCGTTTTTGGGACTCATGGCATCCCTGAAGCACTTCCTGAGAGCATTGTCTCTTAAGACGATGATGTTTTCATGACGCATATTTTCTGCCGGAGAATTTTCCGTATCAATTGCTTTGGCAAGAACCTGATTGCAAAGATAAGTTCCGAATTTGCTGCCTATGATCTTGTCAAGAGTCTTGTCGGTACCGGGATCGATATCCTTTGCAAGCTTTTCTTTGATAAGATTATCCTTCGTCTTTATCTGAAGCTCATTGTCACCATTGTTCGGACTGAGAGCATCCTTCAGAGTCTGAAGATAAAGAGCGCTTTTAACGGATTTATTAAGCTCGTCAATTTTGGATCTGTTATTAATGGCATCCACATTATTCCTGTTGACCTTATCCGTAAACTGTTTACGCTTATATTCCTCCTCTTCGATGGCAGCCTGAAGTATCTCGGCGCCGGTAATCTCTGCTTTGTCATTTCTCTTTTCGATGGCATTATTAACTGTGTCGAGAGTAGCAGAGGCTTCTTTAATATTTTCAGCGGTTAGATTCGGCATGAAAATATCTTCCTCATATCTCCTTTTAAGAAGAGCTCTTGCAGCTTTTACAGCCGCGATACGCCTGTCGGCTGTGGCGCTGCCTTTTCCGGCATTCTTTTCGTCATTTTTACGCTTAAGATATATGTCCATGTCCTCAAGGAGCTTTTTCTCTTTTGCGACAAGCTTGTCCGAGTCATAAACCTTGGGATTGCCGTGCTTAAGGCTTTCTTCATTGGCGGCAAGCTCACTTTCAAGCTTAGTCAGATTATCAAGTATATCGGAATACTGCTTTGTTCCTTTGTAAACATTTCTGTTAGCTGCAGTAACCCGGTTGATACCTTCGGTGAGAGAAGTAAAATGAAGCGCTGAAGCCTTTTCGGGATTCGAATAAAGAGAATTATCGCTGATAACCTCTATATCACAGCAAATCTCATTAAGTGTCGTTTCGCCGGACTTAAGCAGTTCTGCAAGCTCACCCGGTTTAAGGCTGGAGTAATCCATATTTTCGACATATTTTTTAATGTTTTCCATATAAAGCTTATTTTTGTCATAGTACTTCCGGGCGGCGATACTAGTCTTATCGACCATTCCCTTCGTAATGCCTGTTTCAAGAGCTTTGTCAATCTCGAACATCTGATGGTTATTGATGAGGTATGAGGTGATAAGCTCGGTCCTTTTTTCCACATCCGATGCACCACTTCCGAGATCGGCAAGTATTTTCTTGTTTTCACACTTAAGTGAGTATTTTTCACATTCAAGCATGAATTCCCTTGATTCGCTTGCAACGAGTCCGTTTATGGTCGGCTTGGACATGGCTTCATCGTATACAATACCGTATTTATCAGACATTCTGTCGCAGAAGTCATCAAATTCACGAAGACCGGCGGGTGTTGCGATATCATAAAGGAAGCCGCTCATTTTTGAGGCATCTTCTGTTGCTACCAAAGCGTTATAGGTTGCCAGGTTGATATCTTCTCCGCTTTCCACAGCGTGAACAAGTGAATTTGACAGGTCAATAGTATGGGGCAATGCCTTTAAGTATTTGTCGCTTGTTACCTGAACAAAGTTAAGTAAATCGAGTCTTATGGCTCCGAGGGTATAACGACGGAATTTATTGGCAGCATCTGCCTTTAGTCCGACCATTTCGTTTTCATCAAATTCCTCCTCCCACTGATGTAAAAGCTGGGGATACTTTGCCCTGTAATCCTTAAGGAGAGCCTGATCATTCATTGCTTCGGAATATGTTTTCGCAACGCTCTGCATTCTGCTGATCTTGATCAGATCGACTCTTTCCTTTTCGGGTCTTGTTTCATTGCATTTGCTAAATTCATTCATCAGCTCCGGGTCATTTCTCAGCATATTTGTCATTGTGCTGAGTACGCCGTAAAGATGAGCCGAGTTTGCACTGAAGGATGTGGCGGTATCATATGCGCGCTGGTTATAACTCAGTATCTGATAGCAAAGCTCTGCAACGGGAGCTTTATTACCGTTTTGGTATTCCGTCATGGCTTCAATAGCTTTTTCGCGTCCTGCCTTGATTATCGTTTTAAAGGTTGAGATGCCTTCTCTCGGGCCGTCGTCTCTGAGTGAAATATCCTGCATCCAGAGGGAAGCATTTTTTCTGATGAGCTGTTCTCCTGTAAGTGAAGTATTATCTGCGCGGTATTTTTCCTTAACTACATCCGGTACCATGAAGGTGCCTGCCATACCGAGGTATGTCATTTCAAGCTTTGTAAAGGGAAGCTTTCTTGCATTCTCGTCGTAGGGCTTGATGTAATCGTCAAAATCCTTTTTGGATATTACGTTCCGCGTTTCCCAGACGCTTTGAAAAGCCGGATCGGGTCCGTAGAAATCCATATCGAAGGCAATTTTTTCGGATACGAATTTATTGTCTCTGATAAAATCATCAAAGCCTGTTGTGAGGCGTTCTTCGGCTTCATCAGCTCTCGCGGAATTGCTGCTTGTAAAAAGATGGTTCTTAAATGTGTCATTGTCATTACCGATGACAAGATCTCCGAATGAGTCCATGAAAGCATTATATTCACGAAGAACTTCTTTTTTGTCATTCAGGTTATTTATTTTTTTGTTCCAGACCTTATCCTTAAGGGTCGCAATCCCGGCCCTTATTTTTGTCTTGTTTTCGATATATAACCGGTTTTTTTCGATGGACTCCTGTGTTTCGTGCAGTTTATTCTCGGCGGTCGATAATTTGCTCTTTAGCTTTTTTATCTCCGGCTCAAGGGTAAGTTCATTGAGGGAATCCTGATAGGCGTTCCACTGTGTAAGACCTACGGCATATTCATTTTTGTAACTATCGATCACACTTTTTTCGGCATGACTGTCCTCGAGCTGTTTCAGACCGAGAGAATATATATCATACCATGCGATAAGATCGGCGTTTTGAGTTTTATATTCGGCAATACTAAGTGCTCTTGAAGCGGCTGTTTCCTGATACAGCTTAAGCTGCTCCTGAAGATCCTTTTTTTCGGCTTCATGTTTTTTCAGTTCTCTTTCATCTCTTGAGAGACACAACTCACAGAACTTAAGGGATTTTTCGTTTGAAGCTTCCTGCTGGCCTATAGCACCGAGCAGATAAAGATCATCGATCCCCCAGCCGTTTTCGAGAGCCTTAATCTGTCCCTCCATATTGCCGACAACGAAGTTCAGATCACGAGTCGAATCTGCCAGGACACCGGTTATCTGATCGGAGTCATTATTCAGATGAACACCCTTTTGATACAGATCGCCGTGTGCTTTAACTGCTTCGCTTAAGTCACGGAATGACTTCGTGAAATCGGTAAGAGCAGTCTTGTATTTTTCCTTAAATGCGGCATATGAATCGGGAGTCCATCCGTAGCTGTCATTTTTCTGCTTTTCGAATTCGAGATTCCATAAGTCGACAGTAGCCTTACATAGCTTCATATAAGGCTCGAAATATCCTTTCCCGTCGGGCTTTCTGAGCTCTGCCTCAAGCTTTGCCAGGTCTGTGGGCACTTTTTTTCCATTAACCCTTTTCGAAGTAAATAAGGGGCCGGAACCGGATATTATGGGAAGACACGACAAAATGGGATTGTCATAGGCTGCCTTTACATAGCTGTAGCCGTCACGGTTAAAATCAGTCTGGATAGAAATGAGCCTGAAAAAATCACTGTAGTTTTTTTCGGGTTCCCGGGTGCTGTTTGCGACACTTTCCATATAATTACGGACATCATCCTGAACGGCACGAAGCTTTACGATCGTTTCCGCAGACCCGCCTACTTTGTTGAGATGCTCTAAGGCAGGGTTTTTCTCTTTCTTTGTTTTTTTGGGATGTTCAACATCGTCTGTCAATGTATTGTTGTAAGCATTAATGGCATTTTTTAATTTTTTATAAAGCTCGGGGTTGAAATTTTCGAGATATTCTACAAGATCCAGCTGTGCGCTATTGGTCTGGTAGCGGTAATCATAATCCGCATACGGTTCATGAAGCTGTCTGAGGTGCTGAGTGTATGTAGTAGTAGGCATTTTTATGTTCCTCCTTATCGAAAAAACTTCTGCTTTTTTGTACTGAAACGGATTATAGCACAAAAATAGCAACAAAAGAGAAACAAATATGGTGTATTAAAGCTTTGATTTATGGTATTATTAAATCGGTATTTGTTCGTGGATTTACCTATTGAAACATTTATACCGGTAAATTCTGAAGCTATGGGGGTTTTTTATATGGCAAAATGGATTATGGTTGTCGATGATGATGTCGCAAATCTCAAGGTGGCCGGAAATATTCTCAGTAAGCATAATATGAGGGTTACGGCTCTTAAATCGGGCAGGGCAATGCTTGATTACATTAACGAAAAGGGGTGCCCCGACCTT
>CACYCJ010000099.1 GCA_902772925.1 uncultured Lachnospiraceae bacterium | reverse complement strand
GTATCCCGGGATTATTCTTTCACAGACTCCAAGTCCTTTTTAATAATCTCCAAGTCCTTCGCACTGATGTCTACCATCTCACAAATATTTTCCTGCAAGCAGGAACGCATTTTGACTTTTGGCACTTATGTCATAAAGGCACCCACGACTTTGTGTCGTAAGTGCCATAAAAAAAGATATCATATCTATTAAAACATTTTACTCAGTAGTGTCCCCTTTAATTGTAATAGCCATAGAAAAATCACTATCGTTTGAAACTTGATATTGAATAGAAGCGTCCTGCGAATTCAAATATTTAACTAAAGCTTGACCAAAAGCATATTGTTGCCAATATTCCGATAACAGATCCATTCCATATTCTTCAAATGAAATAATTACTGATCCACCGCCTTCAGCTCCTTCTTTTGTAATTAAACATCCGGCATCAGAATTATTGGAAATTAAGATTTTATCACGACGTATGATTTTTTCGGAAAATCCTTCTAAAACATTCATGTACTCATCTTGGATTTTTTTTGTAAATTCTTTTGTTTTAATATTTATGTCGCAAATATATCCTTCAGAAATGTGAATTGTTAATACTAATTCTTCCGGGTGATCAACACCTTTTCTATATTCCTCACTCACACTGATACCATGCGGAAGATCATTAGTAAACAAACTATAATAGTTTTCTGTTTTATTTCCATCCCTATATCCTGCATTACCTATTGTTTCTGAAAAAGGATGTTTTAGGCAAAGAGATTTTGCCTGAAAATAAGGAATAAACAAATCCTGATTTAATCTATCATTAACACCATCCGAACAGTATGTACTGATATCGATATTATTCTGTTGTGTATACATTTATTTTCCTCCTTATGTTTAAAACTACTATTTAGTGTACACGATGATTCCGGATGTTGCAATTACCTAAAACTAAGTTTCCAGTGTCACCTACCCGTGTCACCTACCTGCCGTACCAGGCAATTCCTTCGTATTTCCAACCTACCTTGACCAGGTTATCTTTTTCAGATGAGCTTATAGTATAATGATGCGATCCAGTCACAGCATTCGGATTGTATAATCTGTGAAGTGCTACTCCCTCGCTGTCATCGGAGTACCAGCCGATACCCTCATATTTCCAGCCTACTTTTACAAGCTGATCTTTTTCAGATGAACTTTTTGTATAATGATGGTCACCGGCATTGGGATTATAAAGTCTGTATACCGGCGTCTTTGAGGTTGCGGGAGCCTTCCATGCAACTCCTTCATTCTTCCATCCCGCTGCCACTATAGTATCAATCTCACTTTGGCTGCCCGTATAGAAATGTTCTCCCGAATTAGGATTGTATAAGCGATACATAACAATAGTTTTTACAGTAGGTTCAGGTTCCGGTTTCTTTTCTGATACTGTAATTTTACAGGTTGCTTTCTTTGAACCGTCAACCGTTGTTACTGTTATAGTTGCGGTTCCCTTTGCTAAAGCTTCAACTTTGCCACTACTGTCAACGGTTGCAATCGTTTTATCACTGCTTGACCATTTTACATCTTTAATAGATGCATTATTCGGATAAACAGTTGCTTTAAGCGATACATTTTCTCCTTTATACAATGAAACATTATTCTTATTCAGCGTAACGCTGTCTACCGGAACACTTAATGTATACACATCATTTGCATCAAGTATTTCTGTCCGCAATACTCCGGATTTATTTATATATGCTTTTCCATTTAATTGTATTGCCTGTTTAGGAAGCTTCTTGGGAGTATAAATAGTATCTAACAAAGTACATCCTTCAAAGCTCAGACCTCCACTGTTTTCACTTCTGCAATCAAAGTTGCTTAAATCTATTTCATGTAATGATTCACAGTTATAAAACATACCTTCCATATTTTCCACTATAGCTGTATCAAAGCTGCTTAGATCAACAACTTTTAATGAAGTACAATTATAAAACATATTGCTCATGTTCATTACATTACTTGTATTAAAAGTACTCATATCTACTCTTTTTAAGGATGTACAATCTTGAAACATAGACTGCATACTATATAAACTACTCGTATCAGAAAAACTAAGTTTTATAATATTCAAAGAACTACATCCTGAAAACATGTAATCTACATTATTAACGTTTCTTATATTAAAACCACTTATATCTATATAATATAGGGAACTGCAACCGGAAAACATTTCAATCATACTAGTAACTTTACTCGTATCAATGTTCCCAAAATCAATGCTTCTTAAACGTTTACAAACACAAAACATTTCTCCCATATCGGTTATCTTACTTGTATCAAGTTCACTCAGATCAACACTTTCCAAATTAGGACAATCAAGAAACATCATTCTTGCACTTGTTAATCCATATCCACTTACTTTTGCATATCTTATTCTGTCATTGCTTCTCCACGGCCATACTCCATCTGCTTTTTCAAGATCTCCTGTAATATTAACTTCCAAATAAAAACCATCATAGATTGCCCATTTTACTCCACCATTTTCTCCTTCATCTGTTACACTTCTTTCTAATACTTCTTCATCCTGTTCTATTGTATCTGCTTCCGTTGTTCCTTCAGCATTTACATTTTGGTTGAAAAATCCAAATAAAGAGACAAGGATGATGAAAGACATAATCATTGAAAACCTTTTATAAAAATTAACTCTTTTTTTCATACACTTTTTCCTCCTGTCATGATGCTTTCCCTCCGTCTTCCATAATTCACACATAATCCGGATCGTCAGCATTCTCCGGTTCAACATATTCAGGGAATTTGAATCCTCCCGGACTCGTCGTGTCATATCTGAATACTTCTCTCATTCTTGCATAATATGCACAATATGTATATCCATGATCATCATAACGCCATGCATAGCCCCATTCATTTCCGGAGAACGACGTCATACATTCCGGATTTGC
>CACYCJ010000098.1 GCA_902772925.1 uncultured Lachnospiraceae bacterium | reverse complement strand
TCTATTAAGGCATACAATAGTCATACTGAACGGTATAATGTATATGGCTATGCTTCTCGGAGCGAAAAATGATCTGGTATTTTTTGTTGCGGTTCCGGTATGCTGCGTATTTATGCTTTATTTTGATTTTAATTTTACACTCAGATCGAGTATTGCCGTATTTTTGACCAATTTTATATATATAGTGATCCATATCGTTTCAGGTAAAATGCCTTCGGGACAACCTACCGATACATCCACCGTGCTTCTTCAGCTGGCAGCAATAACCTTGTTTTTGGTCGGACTTTGCTGGGGAACCAAGGTTTCAAATCGAATAAACTTAAGCAGAATGCTTGCGGTTGAGACCGAAAAGGAAAACAGTGAGGCAATGCTCAGTGATATCCTTGAGATAGCTGCTAAGGTTAAGGAGGCATCCTCGGAAGCAGGTGAGATCATTAAGAGTCTGAAGGTGGCTACGGAAAGCACGGCATTAACACTTGATGAGATAGCTAAGGGTAATTCTTCCACGGCAGTCAGTGTTGAAAATCAGACTGAGATGACAAACAACATCAACAAGATGATCAAGAGCACAAAGGAGCTCTCCGAAAAAATGCTCGAGCAGTCACAGAAGAGCATGGAATTTGTTAATGACGGTCAGAAGTCCATTCAGGAGCTTCAGGTTATGGCTGATGTGATTGAAAAGTTCAACCATCAGGTCAGCGAAGAAATGAGCCTCCTCAAGGAAAATACCGATAAGGTAGTAGATATCACAAATGAAATCTTTACCATTTCAAATCAGACAAACCTTCTTGCTCTTAATGCATCTATAGAAAGTGCGAGAGCAGGTGAGGCGGGACGAGGCTTTGCAGTAGTTTCGGAGCAGATAAGGATACTTGCCGAGCAGACAAGGTCACTTACCAAAAACATTCAGAGCATCGTCAGCGTTCTTCAGCAGAGCACATCCAATACACTTGCAAGTATAGATAAGGTATTTGATGCATCCAAAAAGGAGAAGCAGGACATTCAGACAACAAGCGAGCAGTTCGACGATATCAACAATGAAATGCTCAGACTCAGCAGTGATATTAATGATATAAGCAACAGTATCGAAGAAATAGTAAAAGCAAATGAGAACATTATGGAAAGCATTACCGAGATAGCATCCTTCAGTGAGGAGGTTGCCGCAAATGCCGAGGAAGCACACGCAATCGGCGAATCAAGTAATGCTGAGGCTGAGGATGCGGTTAAGATAATGGATTCGCTTCTTGAAGCGGCATCCAAGCTTGACAGATATCTTGAATCGTAACGGATGAAGAGAAATGGCACTTATGAATTACAATAAGATAATGGAAGAAATGATTACTGAGCTGGAGGGGCATGAAAAATGCCCTTCTTTGCTGTTGCAAAGCTGCTGTGCACCGTGTTCGTCTCATGTGCTCAGCGTTCTCAGTCCTCATTTTAACATTACGATACTTTATTACAATCCCAACATCGAACCCTATGAGGAATATCTGAAGAGAAAAAATGAGGAGATAAGATTCATAAAGGAATTTCCGCATGAAAATACTATAGATATTATGGATTGTGATTATGACAATGACATTTTCCATGAGAGGGTTAAAGGAATGGAAAAGCTGCCGGAGGGCGGTGAAAGATGCTTTGTATGCTACCGCCTCAGGCTTGAAAAAACTGCTGAGACAGCTCGTGAAAAGGGCTTTGATTATTTTACTACCACCCTTTCGGTAAGCCCCTACAAAAATGCAGATAAGCTGAATGAGATCGGAAAAGAGCTTTCCGAAAAAGTCGGGGTTCCGTATCTGATATCTGATTTTAAGAAAAAGAACGGGTATAAGCATAGCATTCAGCTGTCCGCAGAGTACAATCTTTACAGGCAGGATTACTGCGGCTGCGTATATTCTAAACGGGATCATGACCTGAAGAAAGGCTCTTCATGCGATATTTCTGTGAAACAATAGCATATGATAAAAGAAAGAGCGTAAATACCGTTTTGTTTCTCTTTACCTTGCTGGTGCTGGCGGGATTTATAGCGGCAGGAGCAATATATAAAGCGGGAAATGTGTCTTTTTACGGTAAATTTCCGCCCTGTCCCTTCAAAACCGTCACCGGACTTTCCTGCCCCGGCTGCGGTATGACTCGTGCGGTATATGCATTATATGACGGAAATATATCGGAAAGCCTCAGGCAAAATCCGGGCATAGTATATTTTCTGGCGCTGTTTCTTATAATCGACTTGTCGTATCTTATAGCCTTTATCGGAAATCTTATTCAAAGAATTGCCGTAAAGGACGCATCTAAGCGAAAAAAGCTTCATGGGATATATTACAGTAACTTCTACATAATAGACTGGATGATCATGACATTCATATTTGCAGCTGTAAGAATGATTCTCGAAATCATTGGTTGACATATATCTAAATTTAATATAAAATACATATTTGTAACATTTCCGTAACAAATAGGTCATGCAGTTCAGGATAGATATGCAGCTCGTGAAAACTTGTTTTCTATCGAGATGCATGGCTATCCTGAAATATATGAGGCGTAGCCTCGTAATCGCTGAACAGAGGTTTGCGAAGCAAACGTTCAGCGACTGCATGACGTTAATATATAGGTTTTTATTCATGAATAAACATAGTCTCTTAAACAGAATACTTGCGGCAGTCGTTGTCCTTTGTCTTGCGCTCGGTATGTGCGCAGCCAAGGGTGATTTTGTATTTGCCGAAGAAGCTTCAAACGGTACGGTTACGACTCTGCTTATGTTCAGATTATATAATCCGAACAGTGGTGAACATTTTTATACAGAGTCCTCTGTTGAAAGAAGGACTTTGAAGGATGCGGGCTGGAGATATGAAGGTATCGCATGGAAGTCACCCCTAAAAAAGGGGGATCCCGTATACAGGCTTTATAATCCTAATGCCGGAGATCATCATTATACTGTCAGTGCCGCAGAGAAAAACAACCTTGTTAAGGTCGGCTGGAAATATGAAGGAATAGGATGGTATTCCGTGAAAAAGACTGATAGTGACAGGGTTGCCATTTACAGGCTTTATAATCCGAACTGTACGGGCGCGGGATCTCATCATTATACTAAGGATGATGCGGAAAGAGATTATCTTGTAAAGATCGGCTGGAAGGATGAAGGGATTGCATGGTACGGCTATACTACCAAGTCGAATTCTCCCGATGGCTCTGAGGTTGTCGTAAGTGAGGTTTCGGGACTTGACAATGAAACCGATAACCGGTTGTATGAAGGCTTTTATGACGGGGTTGATGAAATCTACGAAACACTTCACCCCTTCGGATACACAAATGCCGCCATAGCAGGCTTTGCCGGAAATGCGATAATGGAATCAGGATTAAATCCCGAGATAGTGAGTGTATACGGCTATCATGGCATTTATCAGTTCAGTAACAGCTTCCATTGGCCCAGGTTCCTTGAGTATTGCAAGGAAAAAGGCTACGATAAATACTCGATACAGGGGCAGACCATGTATGTTCATGAGGTATGGCTGGATACCTGCTTGAGGTGGTATAGCTGTGATGTTCCGATGGATATTGAAAAATACAAAAAGCTGCTCAGCGCTTCGGACGCGGGAGCTGCATTCCAGGTCGGCTTCGGTCGTGGAGTGGGCGGTGCTTATGCAGATCTTCCCACCAGATTTGATTACAGCTCCGGATACAAGTATCAGACAATGCGGAAAAGGTGCGAATACTGCAGGCAGGCTCTTATATATATTAATTCCAGATACGGCGAGGATACTGCGGACATAGAGGAGATTGAGACTCAGGTCAGCATCATTCAGGCGTGGCTCGCATTCCTCGAGACTCTTGAGGATGATGAAAAATCCGCACCGAATGGGGCGAATCTGATAAACGGCGGAAGGATAGTGATCGACGGCGTGGAATACGACGCGAGCATCTTCGATAAGACAGAAGGAATTGCGCTGGTTGCTCCCGACGGAACCGTTTATGATGACGGATACGAATACGGCGTAAGTGTGGACGGCTCAGAGTAACAGCTGTATAATTCGTAAATAATAACAAAAAGGGGATATCTTTTGAAATCCCTTTTTTGCTGTAAAAAAATGCAACACCTGAGGGTGTAATATACACATAAAAAATAAGGAGACATTATGGGGTCTGAAAATAATGCCGGAAAGATCGATGTGGCATTTTTGGTGAAACGAGCGAAGAAAAAGGATAAGGATGCTTTTGTTAAGCTGTATGAAATGGTCTATAAGGATTTGTACAGGACTGCTTATTATACTCTCGGGAACAAAGAGGACGCCGAAAATGTCGTAAGCGATACGGTTATTGATGCATATACCGGAATTGAAGGACTACGCGATGACTTAAAGTTTAAGCCCTGGATATTCGGGATTCTTTCAAATCATCTGAAGGCCGAGATCAGGTATTATCAGAAACAGAGAACCTACGCATCGGAGGAATCCATTGATGAAATGCCTCTTGCGGATAAGGTTTCCGAAAATGAGCTGGAGAGGCTTGTTGACTCTGCGGTAATAGAACAGGCATTCAAGGTATTAAATGAGGAAGAAAAGCTGATAGTCACCATGACCGTTTTCGGTGGCTATGACAGTAAAGAAATAGCAGATAAACTTGAACTGAACCGGAATACCGTTCGTTCGAAATACAAAAGAGCACTGGCCAAAATGAAAACAAATCTTACGAAAGGAGAATAGACATATGAATGATATCAATGAAAAAAATGTATCCTTCGACGAAGAGATCATAAGTACGTCTGACTCCCGATTTGAAGAGCTGATAAGGGAAAGAGCCGATGCTCAGATACCCGAGTCACTGATGCCGGAAAATATCTATAAGCTTTTGGATGATGCCGAAAAGAAGGTGCCCGAAAAAAAGAAATCAAGTAAGGTCGTTTATATTGCAATATTTGCAGCGGCAGCTGTACTGTTTTTGGTGATGGGGATATACCTGATCTCTGAACTTGCTATTCGTAATAAGAAGCTTTTCACATTGGGCTTTGAACCGAAGGATTCCATTAACCTGGCATCTGACAGTGAAAAAACGGCAGGAGATGAAATGACTTTTGGAGAAGAGGCAGCCGAAGCATATGAAGAATCGGCTGATGACAGCGACTCAGATACACTCACCGGCGCTTTTGACCAGGCCGTATCAGGCGATAGAGAGTATTCCAAGGCGGAAATGAAGGGTGAAAAGACAGTAATAGACGATGAGGATAATGAATATACCTATATTATAAATACGGAAAAAGGTCTGATTGAGATACATAAAAAAGGCATCCCGGAGGAAAAAGGATTATTGTCAACCATACGAGTTATGGTGTATAATCAAGGAGAGGCTGTTTCCATTAAAGAAAGAACCTCGGTAGGCAGAGTTTTTATCGATATAATCATACCTGCAGAGGGTGAGGGAGAATCGGAAAAAACCGAAACCTATGATATAACGGATCCTAAGACGCCCGTTCACATTGAGTGACGGTTATGATGACATCTTTTTGATGGCATATGCTATCGGGGGGCTTTAAAGATGTTTGAAAGAGCGCAAAATTATATCTTATATGCGGATACGGACAGGGATAGCTACAAACAGGTAAAGGGGAGAATCGAGAATGCTAACAGATCGATGCTTCTTATCTTTTCGGCTGTAGGTTTTGTTATCATCCTTGTCATGTTCGTTTTTTCTTTAACGATTCCCGAGTTTTCAAAAACAAGAGATGTATATCTTATTGGCGTAATCTTTACATTTGTCCTTTTTGTGATAGGAATCGTATCAAGGAAAATAGATGTTCTGGTATATGTCGGGATATATGCGGCTATCTCGGGCTTTCTTTTATATGGCATTTCCATAGGAACTCTTACAAGACCGGAGGAACAGACAGTTACATTTATGGTAATGATGGTACTGCTTCCCCTTATATTTGTTGACAGACCGATCAGGATGTTCGTTATTCTGGCAATCCATGTGGCAGTATTCATTGTGGCAGCGTATTTTACAAAGCCGCCTCAGATTTTTTCGGTGGATATGATCGATGCCATTATATACGGTCTTTTGGCAATGGTAGGTGCATCCATAGTTGCAAGATCCAAGATAAAAGGTTTTGTTCTTGAGAACCGTCTGCAGGTTTTAAGTGAAAAGGATCAGCTCACCGGCCTTAATAACAGGAATTCATATGAGTGGAGACTTAAGGAATATCCCGGGCTCTGCAGCAGACGCCTCGGATGCGTATATATTGATGTAAACGGTCTTCATCAATTAAATAATACAAAGGGTCACAAGGCAGGTGACCAGATGCTTCAGTATGTTGCCGGTGCAGTTGAAAATCAGTTCGGTAAAAGCGATTCCTACAGGATAGGCGGAGACGAGTTTGTTGCATTTGCCAAGGATATAAGTGAGGATGAGCTGATCTTCAAGCTGAAATGTCTTACGGATGACATCACCGGGCAAAAATATACTGCAGCAATCGGCTATGATATTCAGGACAAGATAAATCTGGATATGGATCAGATCATTATCAATGCAGAGAAGAGAATGTATGATGATAAGGCCCTTTATTACAGCAAGCATAAGCAGATTAAAGAAGATGTAAGGGATGTTCAGTAGAGTGTGCTGTAATCTGTATGACAGTGAGTTGGCGCGAAAACGCGACAGTGTCGCAAAAGTTGTTGACAACGGAATTATTGTGTAGTAGAATGCCTCTGAAAATGCAAATGAGTTGCAATTTTGGAGGTATTTTATTGTGTTTAAGCGTTTAATTGGAATTTTACTGACAGGTGCTATGATTTTTTCTCTTTCAGCTTGTTCATCGGGTACAAATGTGACTGAGACGACAGGAGCGAAAAGCTCTGAAACCGAGACGACGGAAGCAGGTAAGAGTGATACCGAAGTAACGGATACGGAGGCTACGGAAAGCGGTGTTACAGAGTCATCTGAAACGACGATGACTAAAATCGTATGCACTATCTATCCGGAGTATGATTGGGTAAAAGAGATTATAAAAGGACATGAAAGCGCATTTGAGGTTTCTCTTCTTATGGATAAGGGAACAGATCTCCACAGCTTTCAGCCGACAGTCGCCGACATTTCACTTATATCCCAAAGTGATATTTTCATATATGTGGGCGGTGAGTCTGATAAATGGGCAGAGGATGCTCTTAAAAATACCGGAAATCCAAATCAGAAGGCTTTAAGTCTTATGCAGATACTCGGTGATTATGCTAAAGAGGAAGAGGTAAAGGAAGGAATGGAAGCCGAGGAGGAAGAAGCAGAGGAGGCACCGGAGGAAGAGCTTACCACCGGCACCGACGGTGAAGAGGAAGTTGAGTATGACGAGCATGTATGGCTTTCACTGAGAAATGCAAAGACCTTTGTTTCGGAAATCGCAGATTCCGTTGCCGAAAAAAATCCGGAGATTTCCGATGATATCCGCTCAAATGCAGAGGCTTATAATGAAATGCTGAACAAGCTTGATAATCAGTATATGCAGATGGTGGATGATGTTGCCGGTGATACACTTATATTCGGGGACAGATTTCCCTTCAGATATATGGTTGACGACTACGGACTGAATTATTATGCCGCATTTGTGGGCTGCAGTGCTGAGACGGAAGCAAGCTTTGAAACCGTGGCATTTCTTGCGGAAAAGTTGAATGAGGTAGGAACCAAATCCGTAATGGTCATAGAAGGGTCGGATGGGAAGATCGCAAATACCATAATACAGACTGCAGGGGCAAAGGATTGCTCGGTTCTAACATTAGATTCACTTCAATCTTATCAGGTGAAATATACGGATGAGGATAAAACTTATCTTCAGGCTATGATGGGAAATATGGAAGTTTTAAGGAAGGCACTCGATTATTAAAGCTCATTCATGTAACACATTTGGAAACAAAATGTAATAAAAATATAACAATGTCGCGATTGACGAGGTATTATTGAAATGCTATGATTATGTAAACAAGGAATGCCGGAGTTTACATTATCATGGCATTTTTTTATCGCATAAGGACTTGTCCCGGTTGTATTATCCTGCAGCCGGGTTTTAAAGATATATTTTTCGGGACGGTAGTGTAATGGACGAGAAAGAAAAGAAAACATATGGAAAGCTGCCGGTCGTTTTTGTACTGATCCTTTGCGGCATTTGTCTTGCTGCGGGGACATTTTTGTTGCTCAAAAAGCTGAAAAGACCGGCCGGAGGTTTTGAAACACCAACTCTGACAGTGCAGAACTTTATAGATGCATTTAATAATACCGATGAAGAAATGATGAGAAAAAGCTTCCTGCCGGATTACGAGATGGCAGATGAATACATAAAGATCAACATGAAAAAGGCCGAGGAAATGCATAATTCTCTCAGACTTTATGCCGAGAAGATGCTTGTAGACGATAAAACTCTTTCGGAAAATGAGATCGCCGTTATCAAGGCTGAGTTTGATGATATAAAGGATGTTGCGAAGCTTTCCGTAAAGATACCGTTTGATCAGAGCTACAAGGGGGAGATAATCAGCGGGTATGACTGTTATGATGCTGTTTGTATAGATATCAAGAACAGATGGTTTCTCTATTCTCTTGCAAATACAAATGTAGATGTGGATAACGGATACATTCCGGGAGCGGCGTCACAGAATCCGGAGACGGAAATCGCTACACCTGATAATGCGACTGCGGACCCTTCAACTCCGGAGCTTACGATAGACGGAGAAAGCTACACATTACCTTTTGAATACAGCCTTATAAAAAATGACTTCACATTTGATCTTTCGGAATACGGTTACAAGGACGGTTATATAATGCAGCCTAAGGAGTCGGTATCCACTACAGTAAGGCTTAAGAATAATTCATATGATGAAGATTTTGTATTTCTGGCGGGATTCAAAAACAGCAGAGATGAAGAAGCCGACATTAAAGATTGCGATATCGATTCCGTATCAGTTAAGATATTTGACTGCAAGACAACAAATTACCCGGACATGAAGATAGCGGGAGGCATCGGATGGGGAAGCAGCACGGACAGTGTATTGGCTGTATTCGGCAAGCCCGTTTCAGAGCCTGAATACAATGAGGAGACAGGCTGCTACAAATATAAATACAACTTTAACAACAGTGTAGTTTATGTCCTTTATATCTCAAATTTATCGGGACTTCGCGGATTTGAAATGGATATCTATTGACATAATTAAAAAAAAGTATTAAAATCCCGTGAATGACAGAAAAATAATGTTTTACTGCAAAGGAGGATAATTATGAAGAAGTTTAAGAAATTAGTTGTTATTACTACTGTACTGGCTGTAGCAGCATGCGCATTTACCGCTTGCGGAAAGAAAGCAGATACTACAACCGCTGCCGCTACAACAACTCAGGCTGCTGCTCAGGATACAACAGAAGAAGAGCTTATTGCCGACGGACAGATCTTTACCGGAAAGACAATGGATCTTTTTGCACCCGAAGGTGGCGGAGATGTTATAACCGTTAAAGAGCTTAACCAGGGTGGCTGGGCTGATGAAGAGACAGGTGAGATCTACACCAAGACTTCAGATGATCAGTGGACCTATGTTGGTGACAAGGGAAGCAAGAGAGTAACAGGAGATTACTTTGACGAGCATCCGGTAGGAGTTGCAAATCCCGACGGTCAGGAACAGGAATAATTGACACAG
>CACYCJ010000097.1 GCA_902772925.1 uncultured Lachnospiraceae bacterium | reverse complement strand
TTTTGAAAACTCTTTTTTTGAATGCGAAATTGCAATCTCCACATAGCAAATCAAAGGTATTAAATATATGGTTCTTTTATGCCTTCATTGTAGGTCCGCTTCTCCTCCGTTTCAAGTCCGCTTCAGGTCCGTTCCTTGGAATTGGCGAAAAATGGACCTTGCATGGGATTTGCAATGGAGGAAGAAGGGAGTTGCATTGCCGTTATCTATGAATTCAAGAAAAACAATCTGGATATTCTCTTTATTATTCGCTATAGTCTCAAGTTGTGGGAAAAACGAAAACTACATTCTGAAGATTTCTTCCATCGTGGTATCGGTAAAAGTATGCCATATCTTTAGCTCTACAGGCTTGTATTCTTTAAAGAGTTGCTTGACAAACTCGATTTCAAGCACAAGGCGTAAATCGTTCTTATTTTCACCTTCCTGTCCTTCCTTGCGAGTTCCCACACGCGCAATCTTTATGAAATATAGGTCGCGAATGCCCTTTCCCTTCAGATACGGCATGAAATAGTATAGCTTATTGAGTGCCACGGTAGAAGGGAATTTCTTGCCGGTATAATAAATCCTTGCCGACTGATCCAGATACTGCTCAAAATTATCCTTCTTAACAAGACTGATAAGGCAGTTCTTCGTTGTATCAATATTTATTCCATACTCCGGCAATTCCTCATGTACCATGTAGTTCTCAACAATCGGATTGTCTGCATACTGGTCGAAGAGGTCAAGAAAGTTGAGTTGCTTGACAACTTCTTCTTTCCTTGCTAATTTTTTCGCTATTTTCGTTTTTTGTCTTATATCAAGTGAAGGAATCCTCTTTATTTTTTCATTCTCCTTCAATTTAATTCCGTGTTCTCTTAGAGTTTTACGTATCTGCAAAGCCATGTGATAGGCAAGCATTACAGGCACAGCATTACCAATCATCTTATACCCCATGTTTACATCCTCATAAATGAATTTGTAATCATCGGGAAATGTCTGTATTCGAGCTACTTCTCGAACTGTCATACGTCTATATAGATGTTCATACCCCGGTACGAATATCTGGTGGTCAGCATCAACCTTTTGCATTTTGGGAGCTTGGGGATGCAACTGACACTGACGCCCGCTTGCTTGCACCGTAAATCCTTGTTCATCCCATGCACGCACTCGGTTACGCGACATATAGATAGACGAAAAACCACTTACATAATATTCGTGATTAGGGACAATACATTTAGAGCCATTGGTGTGATTCTGAGGAAGAGCAGGTATGGCAGACTCCTGTAAATCTCCAATAGCTTCACGTAATGTTATTTTATGTCCAACTGGTGTAGGATATTTGAAATCTTTAATACCCAAATCTTTACGAAAACCCACAAAGAAGATTCTATCTCTATCTTCTGGTACTTCATAATCCATTGCGTTGAGCATCTTTAAATTGACATCATATCCTGCATCCTCAAAAGATGCGATGAAAGAGTCAACGGCTTTCTTGTTGCGAGGTGCAAGCAAAACAGCGAAAACATCTATTCTAATAGCCAATTAAAAGAATGCCCTTTAATGGCAATTGCAAGCGATTTGATATATAGAGAGTTTCAAGAAAAGTATAGACACGACTAAAGTCATCGTGATTACGATATTTTTTTCTAACTGCAAGTACAAGGTATTCAACATCGAACATCATACATGCCTCGAAAATATCTTTCAGAAATCTATGGTTTTCTGTTGCCTGACCAGCTTCTACCTCAATAACGATACGTCCATCTTCGCTTAGTGCATCAGCATAGAATGATTTGTCGATTGCATTATCTTTACCGAACAAAACAGGCACATCAATCTTCTGGTCATTGCTTTTTCCAATCTCCACCTTATATCCACATTTTTCAAGATGAGGTCTGACTTTTGCCAATACTTCATTAGAAACAAGGTTACTTGTTGTTGAATCTATATCAGACTCAACAGCTTTGAAACATTCAATAACTTTTTGAATTTCATGGGTTACACCTCTTGAACGAGGGAAAAACTGATAACGTATCATTTCACATGTTTTTTAATATCGTTTGTAGGTATTTTTCTGGCTTATTGATTTCACTTTCGGATACATAAAAGATAATTTTATTGTCTATGTATTCACCAAGTTTATCTTCCCAATATCCATTTTTCTCAAATACTTCTTGGTTCAATGAAGTTACAGATATGACAACATTGCTTTTGTAATCGTCATACCAAACATAACGAAAAGG
>CACYCJ010000096.1 GCA_902772925.1 uncultured Lachnospiraceae bacterium | reverse complement strand
TTTTTCAAAAGAAGATTATAGTTAGCAATCAAGGCATATACTGCTGCCACTACCAGAAGTATAATAGCGCCTACCGCCCCAATCATTCCATTATCTCCTACAAGCACTTTCCCGACAAAAAAAACAACGATTGAAAGGCCGAGAAGAACCAGGCTGATGATATTGACGCTGATAATGTCCTTAAGCTTTTCCCTAAACAATTCATCACCTCATTTTTCGTAACAAATTCAACCTATATAATACTTATTTTTTGTGCAATCTGTCAAGTTTTTGATATATAAATGTAAAAAAGGACTGCACCCTTTGGCGCAGTCCCGAAGCTTTTATCTATCTCTATTCATGATTAAATGCAAACGGTCTCTCGTAATTATCCGAGATGGTATGCTTTTCCTTATATTCGTTTATTCGTGCCTGTATCCTCTCCGAAGGATCCAGAAGCTCGCTTATGGAAGCGTCATGATTAAGATGATCGATAAGATAAGCAACATATTTGCTCATCTCTGCAAGCATGAACCAATCCCTGTCAAGAAGCTCTTCGGGAAGATGGGTAAGATTAGTGGTTATAACCTTTTCGATGTAGCCTTTTTCCTTCGCCTCATCAAAAACCTCCAGACCGGCGGTAAAGAGTCCGAAGGTAGCAAGGCAGTAAACCCTCTTTGCATTCCTTGCCTTCAGCTGTTTTGCAACATCTATCATGCTCTCTCCGGAGGCGATCATATCATCTATTATGATCACATCCTTACCTTCAACCGAATCGCCCAGGAACTCATGGGCAACAATGGGATTCTTTCCATTTACTATCCTGGTATAATCCCTTCTCTTGTAGAACATTCCCACATCAACTCCGAAATGGTTTGCAAAATAGATTGCTCTATGCATAGCGCCTTCATCGGGGCTGATTATCATGAGATTGTCGCTGTCGAGTGTCAGATCCGAGGTTGAACGAAGAAGACACTTAATGAACTGATATGTAGGCATAACGCTTTCAAAGCCGTGAAGCGGAATCGCATTCTGCACTCTGGGATCATGAGCATCAAAGGTTATGATATTATCAACGCCCATTGCCACAAGCTCCTGAAGCGCGATTGCACAGTCAAGTGACTCTCTGCTTGAACGCTTATGCTGGCGCGATTCATAAAGGAAGGGCATTATCACATTTATCCTTGTCGATTTACCGCCTATGGCAGCTATGATCCTTTTGAGATCCTGATAATGTTCATCGGGAGACATGGGAACACATCTTCCGCCGAGATTATATGAGATATGATCATTTGTAACATCCACAAGGATATAAAGATCCTTTCCTCTTACAGAGCTTTTAAGAGCTCCCTTAGCTTCGCCGGATGCAAAGCGGGGACATTCGGATTCAAGAAGATATGTGGGCAAAAGATAATCATCTGTTATTATGGATGTATCGCTTTTCTCACTTCTTTCCTTTCTCCACTTGACAAGGTAATTATCAACTTTTTTGCCGAGAGCATCACAGCTTTTATGTGCAATGATCCCCAGACCTCCTACCGGAATATTTACAAGTTTACTTGCATCAGGCATTTTGTTTTCCTCCGTTTTCTACAGCTACTTAATGGTTTGCAGCTTCTTTGTGTATCTTATATTATCACCGTACATCCTGAAGAAATCATAATTCTCTATGACCCTGGATGCTGTCCGCTCGGTATAATGCTCCTTTAAGTCATTAATATCCATATTTGAGGATATAATAGTGGATTTACCGAGGAGCAGACGACGGTTGATTATATCAAAAAGATTCGATTGAATAAAGGAATTATTTGTTTCGGTGCCCAGATCGTCTATTATAAGAAGCTCAGAGCTGTAAATAAAATCATAAAGCTTCATTATATCATCGGCCTGGTCCTTCGAACGGATCTTCTGTGAAATGATCTCAAACATCTCAATCGCTGTCACATAGAATACCGTAAAGCCTTTATCTAAAAGCGCCTTTGCAATGCAGTTGCAAAGGAATGTCTTTCCGAGTCCCACATCACCGAAGATATAGATATTCCCGGCATTTTTCGATTTCCCGAAGCCATCTATGAATTTATGAGAACGCGAAAGGATATCCTCCACATTTTCTCTCGGCGATTTTTTGCCGGGCGAAAGCGGCTTGTCGGAATAATAATCCAGCCTGAAGCTGTCAAAATTCTCCTCTCCTATCATGGAAAGTAGATTCGATGACTTATAAAACTCATTTATTATATGATTGGTAAAGCACTTGCAAGGCTTATCATCCACATAGCCCTCATCCTTACAAAGAGGACATGTATAATGCATTTCAAGATAATCTGCGGGATAACCGTTTCTCCTTAAAAGCTCCGTCTTTTCTTTACTCAAATCATCGATATGCTTTTGGGCTTCCTCAGGGGAAGGAATCCCTTCCACCTTCATTATCCTCTGCTTTGCGATCGTGAGCGCATAATCCGATATTTCATGACTCAGCTTTTCTATCTCGGGAATCTTTTCATATATTTCTTCCTTTCGATCCTCGAGACTTCGGATATTATCAGACTGTCTTTTATAGTATTCGGAAAGGATATCATCCATATCTATCATACTGTAATTCATTCGAATCTATTCTCCCTGTATGAGCTTGGCTATCTCATCAAAATCATTATCACTTTTCTGCTTTGTATAGTTTGCGAAGGAAACCGTATTACTGCCCGTATTTGCTTTTGAAACAGGCTTCTTATTATCAACCTTCTGTATATCGGAAAAAGTCTTTACTTTGTTATTGCTCCAGCTTTTCAAGATGCCGTCAACATAGCTGAATGTGGCACCGTTCGGTTTGCTGATATTTGCCCTCTTGCACGCCTCCAGGATAATATCATCCGAGAAGCAGTAAACCCTGACCCATTTTTTTATATAGTCCGCTTCGGATGGCGTGGGAACCGATCTGTTCGCTATGCCGAGATTTTTATAAATGTTACGATAAAGGTTCTTATATTTAGCAACACTTTGCTTTGCTTCTTCCCTTGTTTTGATACCGTCCGCAAACCAGCTTATCGCGATTTTTTCAAGTCCCTTTGTGTGGCTGTATTTTCGCTCTGCCACATATTCCAGAAGGTACTCCATAAGATCAAAGGAAAAGTCAAAATTATCATATACATATATAAGGCTGGACATCTCCCTCTGACTCAGAGTGTTTCCGTAATAAGCCTCTGCCTGAGCGATAAGCTCCTGGAAATTCTCATCCCGGTTTTTCGAATCAAGAAGCTCTGCCGAAAACGGAGCCTTCTTCGGAACATTAACGCTGCCATCGGCTTCAGATTCCGCATTCTCCGTCTCCGGATCCGCTCCCTCATCGGCAGTCATTTCCTTTTCCCTCTCAGCACCTTCCGCCTCGATATCAGATAAATCGATATCATTCTTCACGATATCATTTTTCACGATATTATTCACGTCATCAGTACTTTCAACATCATCTGCCTCGCCTTCCATGAAGCTCATCAGATCATACTCCGAAAACTCCTGCTGAATCGGCGGAGTAAGCTTCTTTATAAGAAGCGAGCTTATGGTTTTATTTTTTGTATATGTAAGACCGAGCACATCCTTTGATACCCAGTATTTGATTGCACGAGCTATATCCTTTTCCGCAAGATTGAAGTGATCAGCAATATCCGAAATCCTTATCCTTCTACCGCTCTGATAGACACGAAGAAGGTACAGATATATTTTTACATAGTCTCCGTTTGCATCGGTCATATAATAATCTATGAATGAATTTGACACACTGGAAAATGTATCCTCTTCCTCTGTTGCGACCGAAAATCCTCTCATTATTTCTTTCCCCCAACACCATTTATTAAGGCAACAATTTTAATCTTTTTTTATTCGCAAAGCGATTATAACACAGTAAAAAAATAATGCAAATCGACCGGGCTGTGGGAAACACCTTATAGGAACACTGTTGATAATGTTGATAATGTTGACAATTTAAATATAATTTGTCACGACCATCGTTTTTCTCACATTATCACACAAAAGTCAACAAAAATTTCAATGTTGACAATTCAAAAGCCATTCGGTTTACATTCCGAATGGCTTGATGTTGATAATGTTGACAATTATTTTTTTAAGAGATTTTCCCCAACAATATCAATGTTTCCGGCTCCCATAGTTATCAACAAATCATTTTCTTTAAAATTTTTTTCAAAATATTTTTCTATCTCTTCAAAGCTTTCGATAAATACGGCATCAGTGCCTTTTGCAACAATGCGTTCCACCAGATCGCCGGATGAAACAAGTCCCGTATCCTTTTCTCTCGCAGAATAAATATCGGCTACTATCACATGGTCACACACGGAAAGAACCTCGGCAAATTCATCCAGATGCTCATAGGTTCTCGAATAGGTATGAGGCTGGAAAATGCACCATAGTTCGTTTTCTTTGATGGCATTTGCAACGCGAAGGGTAGCCGCAATCTCCGTGGGGTGATGAGCATAGTCATCGATAACGGTCACATTTCCGGGAAGAGTCCCTTTGTACTCAAATCTCCTGTGGGCGCTCTTACACTGCTTAAGACCCTCCAGGATATCATCCATGCCGATCCCGAGTATCTCGGATGCAGCTATAACCGAAAGAGAGTTCATTGCATTATGCTCTCCCATAACGCTGAGACTCACCTTTGTTACAAATTCTCCTCTTACATAAAGGTCATACTCCGGATGTCCCTTCTTATCAAGGGTAATATTTCTTGCCTGATAATCATTTCCGTCATTTAAACCGAAGGTTATGATATTCCCGTCAAAGTTCTCGCACACATGATCCTTATATGACATATCTCCGTTTATGATAAGGGTTCCGCCCCGGCGTATCTTACCTGCGAATACTCTGAAGGATTCGACTATATTGTCAATATTTTTGAAAAAGTCAAGGTGATCATTATCTATATTCAGAATGATACTGATATAGGGATCCAGCGAATGATAGCTGTTTGTATATTCACAGGCTTCGGTCACGAAATACTCGGACTTTCCAACCCTTATATTCCCGTCAATCGCGTCAAGCATGCCGCCGATTGAAACAGTAGGATCCACATCCGCTGTCATAAATACATGAGCAAGCATTGATGTCGTAGTAGTCTTTCCGTGTGTCCCGCTGACTGCTACGGCATAGCTGTAATGAGACATTATCTGTCCGAGAAGCTCTGCTCTTTTCAGCATCGGAATGCCCATCTCTTCACATTTCGCATACTCCTCATTATCGGGATGAACAGCCGCGGTATATACTACCGCTTCGATATCATCGGTTATGTTTTCCTTTACCTGACTGTAATATACCTTAGCACCGAGACTCTGCAGTCTGTCGGTAATTGCCGACTCCTTGATATCAGAGCCCGATACCGTAAAGCCTCTTCCGAGCAGCACCTCGGCAAGACCGCTCATACTGATTCCTCCGATACCGAGGAAATGAATGTGACAGGGTTTATCTAAATCTATTTTGTACATTTTTCATGCCTTTCTGACTATGCTTTTTCTGTTTTTTCATAATTCCGAATTCAAACCGAAATATAGCATTGTCGGAATTAAAAAAATATCGGTGTTATAAGAACAATTTTCTAACACCGACAGATTATAACATATGATTATTAAAATTGGCAACTTTTCAACGATTTGTATCATTTTTTTCAGCTTATTGTTCAAGAAAAATGTAAGCATTGAATAAGCTCACATTTTTGTTATAATAAGCTCATATAAAAACTTCCAAGAGGAGACAACCATGAAAAACCCGATTTTTCCGCCGAAGGATTCTTCCTTGCGGACAAAAAACATAAAAATATTACATATACAGAGTATTTTCCTGATGATAGTTTTGACAATGTCACTGACCGCATCAATGGGTATACTCGCAAGATCCTTATTTGCATATTTTATTCCGGAACTTCTTCCGACAAATGAGATCACGGAAATGATCACAGAGGGCGGTTTTGCGGATGCTCTTTCCTACGACCCGACAAGCAACCCGATATTTGTTTTTATAAAGATCTGGGGATATGTGGGATATGCAGTTGCCATTATCACACTGCTCGTCGCCATAGCACTCCTTATCTTTATGAAAAACAGAATTACCATGATCCTGGCAGATGCTCCGGAAAGAAATACGATTCGTGTAAAGAAAGCAAAATATGTCTGGCTGGGATTTCTGCTCGGTGCTTTCGGAGGTCATCTGTTTGCTATTAAAAATAAAGATAAAGCCTCTCTCTTTCTGGTATTCGGTATAGTGGGAACCCTTTTATTTCCGATACTGCTGTTCTATACCTCAGCTATCAGCTTCTCGGACGCATTTCTTGCCTGCTTTATTACGAAAGATGCGGAAGGATATATAGAAGTCGAAGACTATCCGTACTGGATTTAGATACTGCTGTATCATTTTTCTGTCATCATCCGACAAGGACACATTTTTATGTATCTTATTTATCATTCTGATATAGCATAATAGTAGAAACACGATCATCTCACTTATATATCATTAAGCTTTATTCATGCATCACATACTCCGGATCGTCATCTATTATCTCAAGCATGCACTTTGCAACCTCCGGATCAAATTGTGTCCCCATATTTTTCTCAATTTCCGAACGGACCTCATCCTGCTTCATATAATCACGGTAGCTTCTGTTGGAGGTCATGGCATCATAGCTGTCGGCTACTGCTATTATCCTCGAATATATCGGAATTTCTTCTCCGGCCTTTCCGTCCGGATAGCCTTTGCCGTCATACCGTTCATGATGCCACCTTGCTCCGATGCAAAGATCCGGACGGCTCTTTATCTCCGCAAGAATTTCATAACCGATAGTCGGGTGTTTTTTTATAACACCATACTCGTAGTCGGTAAGCCTGTTTTTGCTGTTGATGATCTCATTCGGAACTCCTATCTTGCCTATATCATGAAGCAGTCCCATGTAATATACATTTTCACAATCCTCCGGCGAAAGTCCCATTTTTTGTGCCAGCATTCTTGAATACTTTGCAACCCTGACGGAATGTCCTCTGGTATATTCATCCTTGGCATCTATGGTATGAGCCAGCGCCTCCATAACTTCAACGGAAAGAGACTTCACTTCCTTCTTTGCGCGGATGTTTTTTATGATCACATAGTATGCCCACAAAAGAAGGAATACAATGACACTGGAAAAAACATACAATACCGTGACCAGCTTTTCATCCGAATTTTTATCGCTATTCATCGAAAGATTTGATAAAACCACATAAAGGAAATTGAAGACTGCAGGGGGAATGATAAACGCTCTCCAATCAATATCAATGAGATCATCTTTCATTTCCGCAAACGGGAGAACTACATATTTATATAAAAACCATTCCGCAAAGCCGAGCATAATTATCCCCAGGATATCCACTATCTCCCTCAGATACGGAACCGAAAACATCATGCCGCTTCCTGATGATCTGTTACTGAGAGCAACTATCGAGCTGAACATCAGATAAATGAACAAAACCGGTAACATTGAATTTACTCTTAACCATTTTCCGAGGAGCACCGAATACAAAATACACACAATGATAAACGCCAGCGAAACCGCAATACATATCCATAAAAAGCTCCAACTTGTAAACAGTTCCTTGTTTGCTGCTCTTTCAAGAAACCCGGGAACAAATAATCCTATGATTGACACGCATATTATAGTACCTATCAGCGCTGCATAAGGATTTATAATGACGGACAGCAAAAACAGCTTCACCTTACTCCTATCTTCCTGCAAAAAGCATTTTTTTAGTGTAAGATAGAACATTATCACAGACATAATTATGAATACTATTGAGATGGTAAAGTCTATTACCGACAGCACTGTTCCCATCATTCTTTACTCCTCTTCAAATCTAACATTTTTCTACTTTCAATTCAGACATAACCGTCTCAAAAGGAACGCCAAGTTCAATTGCTTTTTTTCTGACATACTCAAATTCGGGATATACCCTCTCTTCCCCGTTCGGAAGAGTAACCCTTTTAAACAGCATTTTCCCGTAGCTTGTTTCTATTTCAATTCTCTCTCTCGGAAGAATGTGTCTCTCCGGGAAATATTCTCTGATTCCTATAGTAGTCGTCTCCCTGAAAATGATCGTTTCCATTTCTGCTTTTTTATCAGCGTCACAGATAACGGATAAAAGATATGCCGGTCTGTTCTTTTTCATATATACAGGCACGAAGTATGCATCCCTTGCTCCCGCTTCAAACAGCCTTTCCATTACAAAGCCTAAGTTTTCCCCCGTACAGTCATCGATATTTGTCTCAAGCTGCACAATCCTTTCTGCCGACTTTAAACTTTTATCTTCTATGATATGAGCCCGGAGTATCCCGGCTCTTTTTCCGTCTCTTTTTCCCGCGCCCATTCCGGTCTTTTTTATGATCATCATTTCGGGCAGTGTATCCGAGGTTCTCAGAGCTGCAACGGCAGCGGCTCCCGTAGGAGTCACAAGCTCCTCATCAACACTTACGGGTTTGATCGGAATATCAAAGCTTTCAACTATAGAAGCAACAGCCGGAACCGGAATCGGGAGTATCCCGTGCTGACATCTTACAGTCCCCTTTCCTTCACAGAGATAAGGCACTATCACTTTGTCTATATCCAGATCATCAATACAATATGCAATGGCGATAATATCAACTATTGAATCGATTGCACCCACCTCATGGAAATGCACATTTTCAATGGTCTCTCCATGAGCCTTCGCCTCCGCTTC
>CACYCJ010000095.1 GCA_902772925.1 uncultured Lachnospiraceae bacterium | reverse complement strand
ACATACATTTGAACATATGCATATGCGTTAATATGTTCTGATAATATACCAAGCTTTTCCATTTGTCAAGCACATGTTAACTGATTTTCAAGGTTGACACGGCAACGAGTAGTACACCATCACCCCAAGGTTAATTCGACACGAAGTCGGGGGCGCTACCACCCCAAGGTTAATTCGACACGAAGTCGGGGGCGCTGTCATATTGATCAATTAAATGTAAAGCAGAACGGATAGATATGTACTTTTCTAGACCGTCTTGAAACCTCGGTACTTGGCGATTACGAGTTGATAAACGAAGTAAGAGCTTAGTACCGTTAGGTTTCAACCGAGCGAAAGCGCGTCGAGAAAAGTATATATCTATCCGTTCTGTGGAACACTTAACATAACAACATGACAGCACACCCGTCCCCGTGTCATGTCACTTATTGTCCGAGAGCACTTTGTCCTCCAGGTACTTCCTCTCGAACTCTTCTGCGGGAAGGGGTTTTGAGAAGTAGTAGCCCTGAACGATGGCGCAGCCGAGTTTTTTGAGGAGCTGAAGCTGTGTTTCATTCTCCACACCCTCGGCTATAACGAGAACCTTAAGATTCTTAGCTATATCCAAAATCAGCGCAACCAGAAGCTTATCCTTTTCATCATGCTCAATGTTCTGAATGAAGCCTCTATCCATCTTGAGTACATCGATAGGCATGGATGAAAGCATGTTCAGTGAAGAGTATCCGCTTCCGAAATCATCCATCTCAACCTCATAGCCCTTCTTACGAAGATCCCCGACAACATGGATAACCTGATCGGCATTTTCGGTATATGCGGATTCGGTAACCTCCAGCTTAAATACGCTGTGATCAAGTTGATTTTTCTCGAGTATTCCTTCAAGCGTATCCTCAAGATTCGGATCAAAGACATCCACTCTCGAAAGATTGACCGAAATCGGAACTGTTACACCGTATTTTTCTCTCCAATGAGCAATCTGATTGGCAGCCTCCGACCACACATACTTATCCAGCATATTGATCTGGCCGTTTTTCTCAAACAGTGAGATAAAGTCCTCCGGAGAGATAACTCCCAGCTCATGATGATTCCAGCGAACAAGAGCCTCTGCACTTACGAGCTTCGGGACATCAGCCTGAATATCATATTTCGGCTGGTAGTAAACTTCAAATTCATTCGAATCCAGACCGTGACGAAGGTCATTCACCAGTCTTTGCTCATAGCCCTCTCTCTCACTTACCGATTCATCATAAATGATAAGGCGATGCTTATAATGTCCGCGGGCCATATTGCAGGCGGTACGGGCTCTGTCAAATTGCTGAACCGGTTCCTGATCCTTTCTCCATGGCATGACACCCATCCTGAGACGAATGCTTGCTTTCGATGCAAAATCATCAACCTTCGACTGAAGTCTGTCAAAAATCACTTTATAATCCTCGATACCGCGGCAGTAGATATCAAATCTGTCCGATTCGAATCTTCCGGCGATACCGCTGTTTTCATCGGCGATTGCCTTAATCTCACTACCGAGAAGCTGCAGCACCTGGTCACCGAGATCACGGCCGTAAAGCGCATTTACGGAATGGAACTGCTCAATATTTATAACGATGGCATCCATGGGAACATCAGGATGCTCATGATACATACGATCGGCGTACTGGAAGAAGAATTTTCTGTTATAAAGTCCCGTAAGGTCATCCGTCTCTGTAGCTGCAATGAGGTTTTTAGCCATTCTGGCCGCACGCATATTCAGGATCATAAGCCATACGATCACAAGTATGATAATAGCGACTATGCTCAGCACTATTAGAATATTATCCTCAATGAAATCCGTAAATGAAAGTCTGGCATCCTCGGTAATGTAGAAGGAAACCGCCGAATGTACCGAAGAATCCGGAACCTGCGTAGAAGCCTTTGCAAGCACTGAGTAAAGATTTGTATCTCCCTTTCTGACCGCAAAACAGTAATCCATCTCAATCCCGATGGACACGGCAGTGAGTTTATAATCCTCGCATCTCCTTGCTATATTGTTATACCTGTAATTACTGATTATCAGGCAGTCGGCTTCACCCTTCGATATAGCCTTTAAGCAATCATTTGTATCTTTGTAGTATTTTCTCTCCCATGAAGGAAAATTCCTGTCAAGAAATGCGTCATAGTTTGTATTGCCTTCATTTACTGCCGCTGTTAAGGGAGTATCCTGTGCGAAAATGTGCGTATCCATTTTACGGACTATGGCATACATTTCGGAATCCATAATGGGCGGTGTCATGACCATCCCGTCCATTTCCGCTTCATAGCCACTGAGATTCGCGGGAAAAACGCAATCCACCTCTTTATTTTTAAGAGCAGTCATCGCCGCTTCGGCAGTAGGATACGCTATTTCTTCAAACTCCAGGGTAGTATTGGGAATGCATGTTTCCAAATTATCCAGATAATCCTTCAAAACACCCGTCAGTCTTCCGGTTTTCTCATCCTTGGCACAGAAAGCCATATAATTATCCTGGTATCCTACCCTTATCTTTCCATGTTCGGATAACCATTTTACCTCATCTTGCGAAAGAAACGCATTTGCCCCTGCTCTTCTGATGTATTTTTCATACATCTGCTGATTGAAGTAACGGTTTTCATCCTGTATCATCCCCATCGCATAATTCAGATCTTCAAGCAGGTCCGGACGAGCTTTACTTACAACAAAATAATAATCGGACGAACCGACCTTAAACAAAGGCATGGCTCGACTGTTATCAAGAAATGAATCTACGGTAACATACGCATCCAGCACCCCTATCTCGACCATCTGAAGAGATTCCTCCTCGGAGCAGGAAAGCTCCACGAGTTCGGCATCAACATTATTTTCCTCGGCCCATTCAAGATAAAGCTCCCTCTGTAAGCTCCTCTTGTTTACTCCGACCTTTTTTCCGTTTAATGTCGAAAAATCCGATGATGACAGTTCTTCATTTCCGGGTTTGCAAAATATATAGTACTCTTCCGTACCCATAGGAAGTGAAGCATAAAGCATTTTTTCCGCTCTTTCATCGGTATACGAGACATCACTCATCAGGTCTATCTCGCCATTTTCCAGCATATCCAGAAGATCGGACCAGCTGCCTTCGACATACTCATAGGTCCATCCGTTGTAAGCTGAAAGCTTCAGCTGATATTCATAGGCATAACCGGAACGCCTTCCGTTTTCATCCAATGAATTATAGGTCGAGTCATACCATCCGACACGAACCACCTTGGAATCATCCGGCAACGCTTCCCCATCGGCATTACTCTCATCGCCGGTTCCACCGGACTTATCGGCATTAACATCATCGCCGGTTCCGACGGACTTATCGGCATTAACATCATCACCTGTTTCACCGGATTTATCGGCATAAGACACATTCCGGCCCGGCCGGATATTTGAGGCCGCATGAGACAAGATCGGATCGGTCATATTCATTATGAGTGTCAAAAGCATGATTGCCGTTAACACTATTTTTAAATGTTTATGTGATCGCACTCCGATCTACCTCCGTAAATTTCGTTAACCTTTATTATAACACTTTTTCGCCGTTTTAACCATTCAATATAATGCTTTTTTAATCATTTTTCGTACTGTTTTATAAATCATTTTTCATACTGTTTTATATCTATTTCCAGCCGATTGCACAGATCATCATTTTCATTATAGCTGTAGGAAATACTCTGAGCAGTATTCCCAAGCATGGTGATGGAAAGCTCATTTTCCGAATTCCGGACATCAAACCTTTCACCGCCATAGCTTATCAAAATATGCGTACTCCCGTCCTGCATGGAATGCTCCACGCTTACACGGATGCGCGGCTTATAAAATCTCGGGATCAAAACCTGCTGTACTGTCTCCTCGATAGCAAGGCGAATGCGATTTTTCACATTTTCTCTTACGTCATTCTGAAGAAGGTAGTTATCCAGCTCCGCTGCGAAATTTATAAAATCATAATCCCTGCTTTCGATAAGTCTTTCAAACACCTTGAGCCTCCGGATAAATATTCGTGTCTTCTCCTTCTTCGGAGCGTCAAATATCTCATCCGGTGTGCCTTCTTCATAAATTCCGCCTTCATCCATATAAATAACGCGGTTGGAAATGGCTCTTGCGAAATTCATTTCATGAGTAACGATTATCATGGTCTTCCCCATCTTTGAAAGATCTCTGATAACGGCCTGCACCTCGGATACCATTGTAGGATCGAGCGCGCTCGTAGGCTCGTCAAGAAGTATCACCTCGGGATCCATGCAAAGAGTTCTTGCAATCGCCACCCTCTGCTTCTGTCCGCCGGATAATTCATCCGGATAGGATAATGCCTTATCCGCCATTCCGACCCGTCGCAGCATTTCCATTGCCTTGTCATAGGCTTCCTGCCTGTTTTTTTTCAGGATATCCATAGGAGCTGCCATCAGATTTTCTATAACCGTAAGATGCCCGAAAAGATTAAAGGACTGGAAGACCATTCCCATCTTCCGCCTGGCTTTTCTTATGTCATAGCCCTTTGCAGTAATCTCCTCTCCGTCCAAAAACACCTGTCCCGATGTCGGTTTTTCCAAAAGATTGATGCACCTGATAAATGTAGACTTCCCTGTTCCGGAGGGTCCTATCACGGCGATAACATCCTTTTCGTTCACCTTGAGGCTTATGTCCTTAAGCGGCGTAACGCTACCGTATTCTTTTTTCAGATTTTTAATCTCTATTATCAAGCTTTATCCCCTTTAAAATATTATCCTTCTTCCGTTTCTTCGGATTTGCGGAAAGCTCTGTCTTTCCTATGATAAGTCTCAGGATGCTTCCGAAAATAACATAAATGATTGCAACAGCTATAAGAGGGAAAAATGCTTCATAGGTCCTTCCCCTGATTATATCGCCCATCTTGGTCAGATCCTGTACCGCGATATAACCGACAATGGCCGTAGCCTTCAGAAGCGACACAACCTCACCCTTAAAGATGGGAAGGAAATGCGGTATTGCCTGCGGAAGAATGATACGGAAGAAGCATTTTATATCACTGTAGCCGAGAGAATAAGCTGCCTCCGCCTGTCCCTTATCAACCGCATTAACGCCGGTCTTTAGCATTCCGAATGTGCCCGCACCGAACACAAGTGTAAACGCGATAACGGATACTATCACACCGCTGATATCCGAATGGCCGAATATTATATAATACAGGACCATAAGAAGAACAACCGCCGGAAGGCCTTGCACGAGCCACACAAAAACTCCGGCAAGCTTATTCACGGCCGGATTTCCGTTCCGGCACAGCAGATAGATAACAAAACCGAGGATCGTTCCGAATATAATGGAAAAAAATGTGATCATGACCGTCGTGGCAATTCCGGAAAGGAAAAGCAGATAACGATCTTCCTTGATGAATGTTTTATAGAAGCTTGATTTAATCTTTTCAAGAAAAGTCTCGTTTGCCTCGGCTGTCTGAACGGTTCGAACGAGCAGGACAAATGCTGCGGGATAGTATTCGATGAAATCCATCTTTTCCTTTCGTTCAGCCGTAACGATAATGGACCCGCAGGCCATGTCGGCTTTCCCGGATTCAACGGCCGCAAGCGCAGCGGCAAAATCCATTCCGGTAAAATTGACATGGACATCCAGTTCCCTGGCCATATAAAGTATCACTTCAACATCAAAACCGTACAGCTGTCCGCCTTCACCCGCGTAGCTCATGGGCTCCAATGTATCGCAGGCCGCTACCTCATAGGTACCTGCATTCCCGGGCCAGTCCTGAGTTATCATTATCTTTTTGCTTTCGTCGGAACCGGTCCATTTTTCCCACAGCTCATTTATCTTATCCTCGGGAATCCTTTCATACGCGGCACGCCACTCATTTACCCTGTCGTCTCCCTTTTCGAAGGCTATACCGAAGGTACTGTCCTGAAGATTCTCCGGCAAAAATGCGATTTCCGGATCCCTGTTTACGGCGAGCTGTCCGACTGCATTATTCATCAGCCCCGCATCCGTTTTCCCGGACTTTAAGCCGAGGATCATATCGGCCATGGATGTGTAGTAAGTGAACTCCTTAACATTTTTCACCTTTGAGGAAATAAGCTCCTCAAACGGAGCTCCTGTCAGCATCGAAACCGTCTTTCCGTTCAGATCCTCAAAGCTCGTAAATTCCGGTTCTGAGGATGCGGTTTTCTCATCATCTGAAGTATCGTTGCTCTGCGCACTTTTTTCAGTAGTACTGTCTGCTACTGTTACATTAAACGGAAGCATTGGCATTACCACTATCAAAAGCACCAATATAATAATGCAGATTTTTTCTGACAGTTTCTTCCTCATAAACCCTTCATCCTTTATATGTGAAACATTTCCATATCAACGTATTTCTCCTTATAACAGCTATGTGCTTTCCGCTGTTATTATCATCGGAGATAAGCCTGATTTACAAACTATATCGAGATCCATCTCAAGGATAAGGTCGCCCTTCTTTACGGTATCTCCAACACCGACAGGCACATTAAAGCCTTTACCGTTTAACTTAACCGTATCGATTCCCGCGTGGATCAGGATATTTCTCCCGTCACCTGTTTCTATGAAAACGGCATGCTTTGTTTCCGCAACAACCGCAACCGTACCGTCACAGGGAGCATAAACCATACCGCTGTCGGGAAGTATGCCGACACATTCTCCCATTGTACCGTCAGAAAAAGCAGGGTCGGGAATGTCTTCCATTTTTATCAGTCTTCCGTCAACGGGAGCAAAGAGCGGCGAAGAAACTTCACCGAGTGTTATGGGATCACCGTGATGAACTGTGGGACAATCCGCAATCAGATCCTTCTCCTTATAAATAAGATTGGTAATTATAAAGCTGCATACATATGAAACTATGAGACCCAACACATAGAATAATGCGCTTTTTACCGGTCCCAAAGGTCCGGCGGTCATGACAAATACAGCAAGTATACCCGAGGGTCCCCAGGTTGTCGATGCAACCTGCATTGCCATTACCAGAGCCCCTCCGAAGCCGGCACCCAGACCGGCTGCAATAAACGGTTTTCCGAGCGGTAATGTTACGCCGTAAATAAGTGGTTCACCGATTCCGAGAAAGCCTGCCGGAAGCGCACCGGATATTACCGAGCAAAGCTTTTTGTTGCCGACCTTTCTTGCCTTAAACCATATAGCTATAGCAGCACCTACCTGACCGGCTCCTGCCATAGCCAGAGAAGGATACAGAGTAATGTGTCCCATCGCCTCAAGCTGTACCGAATAAAGCGCAACCAGACCGTGGTGCATTCCCGTGGCTACAAGGGGAAGAAAGCACGCCGCGGACAGATACCCGGAAATACAGCGGATTATCACGCTTTCCGAAAGACAAAGTTCAGTGAATACCCATACGATACCGTTTGATATAAAGCCGAATAGCGGCATTATGATCAGTATGTACGGAACTGCGCAGATTAAAAGCGAAAGCAGCGGTGTAAATATTATATCCACACTCTCCGGCATACGGGAGCGTATTTTCTTTTCCAGAACCGACAGCAAAAATACACCCATTATTACCGCCAGAACTCCACCCTTACCATCACGAAGTATTGAATTTAACGGATGATCATCATTGTAAAGTCCGAGCAGCTTGGCAATATCATCTATTCCTGACAGAGATGTTATCATTCCGAGCATGCCGCCCATAATGGGCGTTGCTCCGAATCGTTCTGCGGCACGATATCCGGCCCATGCTGTCATATATGTCATAAAGGAATAATTAACAAGTGTAAGTATATCGTAAATAACACTCCATACCTTACTGTTATCATAATCGGGAATCGCCTGAGCTATAAGCGCCGCAAATCCGGCGCAAAGTCCGGCAGTTATAACCCCCGGGATCAAAGGAACAAAAATATCGCCCAAAAGCTTGAGACCGTTTTTTATCCGGCCTCCCTTCTGTAGGCTTTTTAGCTTTTCCTTATTACTTTTCCAATCCGGGACTTCATCATTTCCCGGATTGGAGGAAAAGCCGAATTCCCGAAACTGATCGGCATATTTTCTGCTTTTACCGGGGCCGACCACTATCTCATATGATCCGGCCCTGTCATGTACAAGGCCGATTACATCGTCGGCCTCCTTAATTTTATCCTCATCCGTAAGAGACTCGTCCTTTACCGTCACCCTAAGCCGTGTCATGCAATTTGTAACTGTAACAATATTTTCAGATCCTCCAAGATATCCGATAAGTATCTTCGAATTTCTCTTGTAATCACTCATTTACCGATAAACTCCTTATCTGCTTGCTATCAGCACCTTTATGTTACGTTCCTCGAGCATAACAGTATCGAAGCCTTGCAGCTTCTTTTCTTTTCCCGGTTCATAGGAAGCTCCGCAGGAATCAAATGCCACCTTCCATGAAAAGCCTTCCGGGATCACAGGCAGCTTCATTGTGTGTTTTTCCCAATGCGCATTGACCGCCACATAGATAAAGCAGTCTTTTTTCGTCCCGAATCTTCTGTGATCCTCGGCATACATATATGCAAACACAAGGGATGCAGCCTGCTCATCCAGATTCCACGGTTCTGTTCCGTGAAATGAGATTTCCGGATAACCCGTTCCGTTGTGTCCGAAATGATATTCCATATTGCTGAGAACGGGATGAGCCTTTCTGAAGGCTATCAGATTTTTTACATATTCAAAAAGCTCGCTGTGCTTTTCAAGTCCTGACCAGTCGATCCAGGAAATCTCGCTGTCCTGGCAGTATGCATTATTATTTCCGCCCTGCGAGTTTGCAAATTCGTCTCCCGACAGGAGCATCGGGATTCCCCTGCTTGTAAGCAGGATAGTCATCATATTCTTCATCTGGCGAAGTCTCAGAGTCTGAATCTCTATATCCTCCGTATCGCCTTCCACGCCGCAGTTCCAGCTGTCATTATCGTTGCAGCCGTCACGATTATCTTCACCGTTTGCCTCGTTATGCTTATGATTGTAGGAAACAAGATCATATAAGGTAAATCCGTCATGGCATGTAACAAAATTGACTGATGAAGCGGCATTCCGGTTTCCGTACATATCGTCCGAGCCGCGTATCCTTCTGTATAATTCCGGGGCGCATTCTCCGGAGCCCTTGATAAAGCGGCGGAGACAGTCACGGTATTTTCCGTTCCATTCGGCCCATCTCGCGCTTGAAGAAAAGCCTCCGACCTGATACAAACCGCCGGCATCCCAGGCCTCCGCGATTAGTATTGTTTTTCCGAGCACCGCATCATGAGCAATGAGATCCAGAAGCGGCGGGTTTATAAGCGGAGCTCCGTCTTCACCACGGGAAAGAATGGACGCAAGATCGAATCTGAAGCCGTCCACATGGAATTTGCTCACCCAGTAACGAAGGCAGTCGAGAACAACATTTCTGACAACGGGATCGTTGCAGTTCATGGTATTTCCGCAGCCGCTGAAATTGTAATAATAACCCTCAGGAGTCAGCATATAATAGGTTCTGTTATCAATCCCGCGATATGAAATGGTGGGGCCGTACTCATTTCCCTCAGCCGTATGGTTAAATACAACATCAAGTATCACCTGAATGCCGTTTTTATGTAAGCGGCGGATCATGCCCTTAAGCTCGTCCGCCTCCATTCCGAAGGAAGCCGATACGGAATACCCTGCCTTCGGTGCAAAGAAGCAGACCGTAGAGTATCCCCAGTAATTAAGCAGCTTCCTGCCGTTTATCTCCCTTGAATTTTCAAACTCGTCAAATTCAAATATCGGCATGAGCTCGATGCAGTTTACACCGAGCTCTTTAAGATATGGTATTTTTTCCGAAAGTCCCGCAAATGTGCCACGGTATTTTACGCCGCTGTTCGGATTTTCCGTAAAGGAGCGAACATGAAGCTCGTAGATGATAAGCTCTCCCGGCTTTTTTTCCAGCGGCTTATCTCCCTCCCAGTCATAATCCTCTCTGATGATCTGTCCCCTGTGAGGAAAAGGATCGGTTTCGTCGGGTTTTCGTCCCCATACGGACCTGCCGGTAACCGACTTTGCGTAAGGGTCGAGAAGTATCTTTGTTTTATCGAAACGAAGTCCCTCCTCCGGAACATATGGTCCGTCGAACCTGTACCCGTATTCCGTCGTCTCTATATCAATTCCGAATACCATCATTGAGTAAACATTTCCGATACGAAATTCATCGGGAAACGGGATCTCAACAAAGGGCTTCTTTTGTCCGTGATGGAACAGCACCAATGTGCAGCCCGTCGCTTCCTTCGAAAAAATGCTGAAATTCACGCCTCCGTCGACAAGTGTAGCACCGAAGGGAAAAACGCGTCCGACCCTGTATTCGAGATTTTTAATCTTATGGGTAGGAAATGTATCTATAAGATTCATTATTATTATTATTTGCTCCTCTCAAAAAAGCATACCGTCAACAGCATCAGAAATCCTTATCGAAGAATCCGAAGGATTGAAGCATGCTGATCGCATTCTCCAGATAACGCGTATCCGTTATCGACCAATAGAATCCGAGTCGGTACAGCGCCTTCACCGTAAACTTGTTTTCTACCGGTACCTCCAGCCAGAGATCATCGTCTCCGAGCCTGTAATTAACTAACGGCGAAACAAATTCATTTCTCGATTCATCCGCAAGTACCTCCTGCAGTCTTCTCTCAAATTCCTCGTCACTGACTATGTCCAGCTTCAGTCCGCAGTCCGCCATTGCCTTGATGATATTTCCCATTTCCACGGTATGTGAATTAAATACATGGAATATCGTAAATTTACTGTCGGTTCCCGCAAGCTGAAGTATTGCCCTTGCCGTTTCGTCTATCGGCGAGAACTCCTCCTTATCATCCATCTGAGACATGGGGAATGCATTAAGCTCCACATAGGCTCTGAGCGTACGCATAAAGTTATTTGTGGTGAAATTAATCTGGAACTCACCGTCGGTATATCTGCTCATCAGGTTTCCGGCACGCATTATCTTAGCGTCCAGCCCGTCCTTTTCTATCATGTTTAAGATAAGCTCTTCAGCCAGATACTTGGAGTAAATGTAGCCGTTTGTCTCTACCTCCTGACCCAGATTAAGTGTATTTTCCCGAAGCACAGCGTTCTTAGCCTTATCAGCCGAAATACCGCCGCTTACGGAATAGGTGGAAACATGGATAAGCCTTGCCTTCTTCTTCAGACAGAGTTCTGCCAGATTTCGTACACCCTCTACATTTATCTTCTTCAGGAACTTAAGATCGGCAAAATGCTTCACGCTTGCAGCACAGTTGATGACCGTACTGAAATCCTCCCGTCCTGCTTCCGCAAGACTGTCCGGATCCGTAATATCTCCCGGGATGACAATGATCCTGGTTCCGAAAAGCTCCTTATAGTTTTTATCAAAGTAGAAGAACAACTCGGATTTCAGTCTTTCGGCACCGGATTCTCCGTTGTCTCGTATCAGACACCAGATCTTTCGATCCGAGTTTTCTATAAGCTCACGAAGTACATGAGCTCCCAGGAAGCCGGTCGCACCGACCAGAAGTACATCTCCTATATCACCCGGTTTAATCTCCTCAACAAACTCCGGCGTATTATATGTAAGTGCAGTTTCGGAGTCTTCCTTCCTTGCAGCTGCTTTTACTGCCGAAGACGCATTTTCGGCCGATGCCTCCGTTCCTTCCTCTCTTCTCTTAATTATCAGCTTCTCCAGACGCTCTACATCCGGAGCATCGAAGATGTCCTGATAGAATACGGGGAATTCCTTGACCATTGCAGCCATCATTACCTTTGCTGCGGTAAGCGATGTTCCGCCCAGTTCAAAGAAGTTTTCGTTAATACCTACCTCTTCTAAGGAAAGCACCTTTGCAAATATCTCGCAAAGCTCCTTCTGAAGTTCATTTTCGGGAGGAATGATATTACGTTTTTTCTCTGTTGCCTCGATAACGGGAAGCGCCTTTTTATTCACCTTTCCGTTAGCGGTCATCGGCATGCTTTCAAGCTGCAGGTATGCCTGAGGCACCATATATTCGGTAAGCTTCGACTTCAGATAAGCCTTAAGCTTATCGATGTCGATCGTATTTTCAGCTGTAAAGTATGCTGCAAGATAATCCGTTCCGCCGTGTACGACTATTACGACAACTGCCCGGATTCCGGGATAGCTTCCGAGAACACTCTCTACCTCACCCAGTTCGACACGGAGTCCTCTGAGCTTAACCTGATTGTCGATTCGTCCGTGGAAGTCAATCTCACCATCCTCGCGGATACGAACCAGATCGCCGCTTCGATAAGCGGGAAGTCCGAGAAGGCGGATGAAATTCTTTTTATTAAGATCGTCTCTTCCGATATAACCTCTTCCGACATTGTTACCGAGGATCGTAAGCTCTCCGAGCGCACCGAGAGGCTGCAAGCGGCCTTCGCGGTCAACGGTTGCCACCTTTACATTTGCAATGGGTATACCTATGGTAATGTCGCCGGGATCCTCAACGACCTGCAATGTCGAGGTGATCGCGCACTCCGTAGGTCCGTAGGTATTGACCACATACAGATCCGGATTTATTGCCATCAGCTTCTCATACAGTACGGGCGGGAATGCCTCCGCACCGACATCAATACTCTTTAAAGCCTTGATTGCCGGAACAAATTCTTCTATCTCGATCATATTCATGATATAGCTCGGCGTACATGTAAGGAACTCAACATGATTCTCGAGGATAAGCTCCCTCATTGCTACTGCATCCATAAACTGATCCATAGTTGCAAGCACATTCGTAAGTCCGTGCGCAAGGGGAATGAACTCCTCCAAAACCGATACATCAAAGGTAAATGCGGCCAGTGAAATGGAAACATCCGTATAATCGATCATGCTTAGAACCTCAAGGTTCTTCTCATTTCCGTCAACAAAGTTCACAAGATTGTGGTTCTCAAGCATCACGCCCTTAGGCTTTCCGGTTGAGCCGGAGGTATATATTATATAAGCAAGTGCGTTGCGAGGTACATCCGCGTTAACATCGGCATAAGGATCCTCGTTTCCGGAGGCAGCCCTTGCGGCAGCGTCCTTAAGCACATTTTCTATAAGCATCGTGCGGATGCCTTCCTTTTCAAGTACATCAAAAAGCTCAATCCGTCTTTCCTTTATTTCCTGTGTCGTAACTATTAATTTCGCATTGGAATCCTCAAGGATATAACGGATACGATCCTCGGGATACTCGGGATCGATGGGCATAAATGCGCCGCCGCTCTTTAAAATACCCTGTCTCATAACATAGGCATAGCTGTTTCTGTCAGCCATGACACCGACCTTCATTTCCGGTCCTATGCCTTCGCTGCGAAGAGCGTGTCCGAGAGCGTTGGCCTCCGCATTCAGCTCGCTGTACTTTAGTGTACGGTCGATTGCCACAACTGCCTTCTTATCGGGGAAGCGGTGTGCGGAATCCTGCAAAATGCGATACGCCGGTCTTTCCTCTACAGGAGACGATGTATCGTGAAGAGAAAGGATTGCCTCCTCATCCTCGATCGTAGTAAGAGCGATCTCTCCGAAGCTCTGCTTCACAAGGAATTCTCCGGCAAGCCTGCCGACCAGACGGCTGAGTCCCTTTATCGTATATTCCGTATATAAGGAAGGATCATATTCAAAGTTTATAAACAGCCTTCCGTCCTTAAAGCTTAGATCGATCGCTATGGGTGCCTTCGTCTGTGAAAGCGTCAGATCCTCGGAGGAAACCGTCTGTCCGAAAAGCTCTTCTTCATCCAGAACATTCTTTGCGCCTATAAACTCAAAGAGTATTTCCGCCTTTATATCATATGCATTTCGTATCTCCGAAAAGCTGTAAACATCATGTGCCATAGCACCGATAAGGTAATCTCCCGTCTCAGCGATCACCTTGCATATATTCAGGTTCGGCTCGCATTTTACCATGACGGGAAGCGTCTTAACCAGCATGGCAACCGTATCGATAAGACGCGAATCATTTCTTCCGTTATAGACTGTCGAGAATATAGCCTGCTCGGACATAGTCCATTCCTGAAGCGCATAGCCGAAGACGGTAGTAAAGAATGCGTTAAGCGGAAGCTTCTTTTCTTCGCAGAATTCTCTTACCGCATCTTCCTTAAGATCGACTGTCTCGCTGAAATACGCGATTTTTTCATCCGTCGGATGAGCGTCCTTAACGGGAATCGTCTCTCCGCCGCAACCCTCGAATACCTTATCGTACCAGAGCTTTGCCTCATTATAACGGGGTGAATTCCTGAGCTGTTCTTCATCCAGCGCAAGATCATAGCCGGTATATTTTTCCTTCTCAACCGTCTCTCCGTTATAAATCCTGTCTATATCCGTCAGAAGTATCTTTTCCGATACTCCGTCACTTACGATGTGATGGATATCCAGGAAGAACCAAACGGCATCCGGTGTCTCGTAAACCTCGGCGCGGATAAGCAGTTCGCCTGAAAGCAGATCAAACGGGCGGACCAGCTCTTCTTTATCCGGTACCTTATCGCAGGTAACTCTCTTTACATGGAACTCTCTGTCGTCAAAACGCTTTGTCACAACATCAGAGCTATCATTTTCCTTAAGCTGCATCAGAAGGAACGGATGTGCCTTTACAGCCTTTTCCACTGCATCGCAGAGTCTTTGAACATCCACTGTCTTATCCAGCTTATAGAGCAGCGGAATATTATAAACCGTAGTTCCGGTATAGCGCTGACACTCTACAAAGATGCCCATCTGAGTAAGTGATACCGGGTACTCCTCACGGATTTCATGAGCTTCACTTTCCTGCTTTTCGAGAAGCAGGGCTTCTATCTCGCGGATTGTTTTACGCTCGAATATCTCAGCCACGCTTACGCTCTTTCCGAAGCTGTCCGCGATGGCAGCGCAAAGCCTGATACTGCCTATGGATGAAAGACCTGCAGAGAAGAGATCGGTGGTAATGCCGATCCGTCCGCCTCCTATCAGCTCTGTTGCAAGCTCCACAAGCTTTTTCTGCATTTCGGTTTCCGGCTCCGTAAAGCTTTCATCCTCAAGCATACGGGGCTCGGGGAGAGCCTTGCGGTTAATCTTTCCGTTTGCGGTAAGCGGCATTTCATCAAGCTGAAGGTAAGCCTGCGGAACCATATAGGTTGTAAGTGATGCCGACAGATGCTCCTTCAGGCTGAAAAGATCGATCTCGGATTCCGCGGTGAAATATGCCGCAAGATAATCCGTTTCTCCATGCATAACAAGAACAACCACAGACCTGATTCCCGGATATGTGGCAAGAACACTTTCAACCTCGCCCAGCTCAACACGGAGTCCGCGCAGCTTAACCTGATTATCGATTCTTCCGTGATAATCTATCTCACCGTCTTCACGGATCCTTACAAGGTCACCGCTTCGGTATGCACGAAGTCCCAGCATTCTGATGAAATTCTTTTTATTCAGATCATCTCTTCCTATATAGCCTCGTCCTACGCCTTCTCCCATAATGAGCAGCTCGCCCAATGCTCCAAGAGGCTGCAGACGGCCAATGCGGTCAACTGTGGCCACTGTCACATTTGCAATGGGTCCGCCGATGGTGATATCATTTCCGTCCACAAGGTGCTTCGATGAGGAAGCGACGGTACACTCAGTCGGCCCGTAGGAATTTGTGATATAGATATCGGGATTCAGTTCGGTGAGCTTCCTGTAAAGGGCGGGAGGAAATGCCTCCGCACCTATATCGATTCCCTTAAGAGCCCTGATGGCCGGCTGGAAGGACTCGATTTCTATCATATTCATAAGGTAGCTCGGTGTTCCGAACATTGTCTGTACATTATTTTTACGCATCAGCTCACGCATCTGTACGGGGTCCATGAACTGCTCCTTGGTAGCAAGTACATTGGTCACGCCGTGCGCAACGGAGATAAACTCCTCCGCAATTGATGCATCGAAGGTAAATGCGGAAATGGAGATGCTGACGTCTCCGTTTTTAATGTGTCCTATTACCTCCGTATTCTTTTCGTTATAATCCACATAATTTACCAGGCTGTGATTCATCAGCATCACGCCCTTAGGCTTGCCTGTGGAGCCGGAGGTATAAATTACATAAGCAAGAGCATCCTCGGGGACCTCCACATTAAGATCCGCGTAGGATACCTCGGGTGTTTTGGCTGCTTCCTCCAGAACATCCTCTATGAGGATGGTTTTTACACCCGTTCCCTCAAGCTCCTTCAGGAATTCTTTTCTTTCCTGCAATATCTTCCTTGTCGTTACTATCAGCTTTGCGGAAGAGTCTTCCAGAATGAAACGGATCCTCTCATCCGGATATTCGGGATCGATGGGCATAAATGCGCCGCCGCTCTTTAACGCTCCCTGACGCATTACATACGCATAGCTGTTCCTGTCGGCAAGAACTCCGACAATCCCCTCGGGTCCTATGCCGAGACTGCGAAGAGCGCGTCCCAATGCATTTGCCTCCGCGTTCAGCTCGCGGAAGGTGAGTGTCCGGTCTACTGCCACTACTGCTTTTTTCTCTGCATAGCGATGAGCCGAATCCTGAAGCAGTCGGTATGCAGGCCGTTTTTCCACCGGATGCGCCGTATCGTTTAATGTAAGGATTGCTTTTTCATCTTCCTCGGATACCGCTGCAATCTCACCGAGAGTTTTCTTTTTAAGGAATTCTCCCGCAATCCTGTCCATAAGCTTTACAAGTCCCCTGACCGTATATTCGGAATATTCGGAGGGATTAAATGTATTTTCAAACAGAAGCTTGTCACCGTCCAGCATCAGCTCCACACTGATGTTGCTGATGGCACGGGACAGACTCAGAGGTACATACTGTGCCTCGGCGCCGCCGAACATGGTAGTATCCTCATATTCTCCCTGATAAACAAACATGACATCACCCTTGATGTCGTATGCATTTCTTATCTCGGCAAAGCTGTAGATATCATTTGCCATTGCCGAAAGGAGTAAGCTCCTGCATTCCTCGACATAAGAAAGCACGCTCTTTTCCGGATCTGCTGCAAGCAGCACGGGAAGAGTTTTTACAAGCATGGTAACACTGTCCGTAAGTCGGGGATCGTTTCGTCCGTTATAAATCGTAGTGAAGATTGCCTGTTCACCGTATGTATATTCCTGGAGTGCGGCAGCAAAAGCCGAAACAAAGAATGCGTTGAGTGTAAGCTTATTTTCCTCGCAATATCTGCGGACTGCATCTCCGTCGGTTTTTCCGTTCATCCTGAAGAATGATATATGTCCTTCGCCTTTATCTCCGTCATTCACCGGTAAGGTCTCACCGCCGCAATCAGCAAATACACCGTCATACCAGCTCTTTGCTTCGGAGAGCCTGCTCTCACGCTGCTTCTTTTCGTCCAATGCGTATTCGTATCCGGTATAGGTTTCCTTCGGAAGCTTTTCTCCCTGATAAATGCGCTCGATATCACGGAACATTATATCCAGTGATGCACCGTCACCTGCCAGATGGTGGATATCCATAAAGAAGAATTTTCCGTCCTTGGTCTCGTATATTTCGGTGCGGATCAAGGGCTCGCCCGAAAGAAGGTCAAAGGGACGGACCAGCTGTTTTTCATCGGGGAGGGAGTCACATTTAATCCGGCTCACCGAATACTCGTAATCATCTCTTCGTACAACCCATACACCTTCCTGACTGTCCTGACGGAGCGCCAGAAGGAGGAACGGGTGGATCCTGACTGCTTCCGCTACTGAAGCTGCAAGACGATCCAGATCTACGGAAGGATCAAGACGGAACAGGTAAGGCAGATTATATACAGTGGTTCCCTTAAAGCGTTCCGTATCTATAAATATACCCATCTGTGTATTTGAAAGCGGATATTCCTTTCGAAGCTCGTAAATCTCCTCAGTCTCTGCATCGCGAAGCAGCTCTTCAAGCTCCCGAACGGTCTTATGTTCAAAGATTTCAGCTACACGAAGTGTTTTTCCGAGCTTCTCCGAAACTGCCGCACAAAGACGGATGCAGCCGATGGAAGAAAGTCCTACCGAGAAAAGATCCGTAGTGATTCCGAGCTTTGCTCCTCCGATCACCTCCGAAGCGATGGAAATAAGCTCCTTCTGAAGCTCATTCTCGGCTTCTACAATCTCCTCCTCTATCATCTCGGGTTCGGGAAGCGCTTTTTTATTTACCTTTCCGTTTGCGGTAAGCGGCATCTCCGGAAGCTGCAGATAAGCCTGCGGAACCATATATGCCGTAAGTGACTTTGCGAGGTGCTCTCTCAGACTGCTTACATCAATCTCGCTGTCAGCCGTGTAATATGCGGCAAGATAATCCGTTTCACCGTGAGCAACGATAACAACAGAGGAACGGATGCCCGGATAGCTTCCGAGTACATTCTCAACCTCACCCAGTTCCACACGAAGTCCCCTCAGCTTGACCTGATTATCCAGACGGCCGTGGAAATCAATCTCTCCGTCTTCCCGTATCCTGACAAGGTCACCGCTTCGATATGCGGGCATGCCGATAAGACGGATGAAGTTCTTTTTATTCAGATCTTCCCGTCCGATATATCCCCTTCCGACACCGTCTCCGAGGATGACCAGCTCACCCTTCGCACCGGGAGGCAGCAAACGGCCCTCCTTATCAACGGCAGCAATATTTACATTTGCAAGGGGTACTCCGATGGTGATATCGTCGGAGTTTTTGACCTCCATAAGCGTACTTGTGACAGTACATTCGGTAGGTCCGTAGGAGTTGACCACATAGATGTCCGGGTTGATCCTTATCAGCTTCTCATAAAGCACTCCCGGAAAGGCTTCAGCTCCCACATCGATACTCTTTAATGCCTTTACTGCGGGAGCAAAGGAGTCGATCTCGATCATATTCAAAATATAGCTGGGGGTACATGTGATAAAATCGACCTTATTAGTCAAAATGAGATCACGCATGACTGCAGCATCCATAAACTGTTCTTCGGTTGCAAGAACACTTGTGAGTCCGTGTGCAAAGGGAAGGAATTCTTCAAACACCGACACATCAAAGGTAAATGCGGCAATGGAGATTGTGACAGTTGCATGATCGATCACCGAATGTACTTCGATGTTCTTCTCGTTACCGTCAACGAAATTAACAAGGTTGTGATTTGTCAGCATCACACCCTTGGGGGTTCCGGTAGAACCGGAGGTATATATTACATAGGCCAATGCCTCGTAAGGTACTTCAGTATTGAGATTATCATACAGCTCTCTGCTTCCCGATGCAGCCTTATCCGCAGCATTACAGAGCGCCTCGTCCACGATGACGATCCGGATGCCTTCTGCTTCAAAGCTTTCGAAAAGCTCATTTCTTCTTGAACGGATATCCTTCGTAGTAAGTATTATCTTCGAGCCGGAATCTGAAAGTATAAAGCGGATACGATCCTCCGGATACTCGGGATCTATAGGCATAAATGCTCCGCCGCTTTTTAAAACGCCCTCTCTCATCACATAGGCAAGGCTGTTCCTGTCGGCAAGTACTCCCACGATAGTTTCGGGAGAAACGCCAAGCTCTTTCAGAGTATGTCCTACAGCATTTGCCTCCGAATTAAGCTCTCCGTATGTAAGAGTCCTGTCAACGGCAATGAGTGCAGTCTTTTCAGGCATTTTTTCCGCGGTATCCTGCAATATACGATAAGCGGGACGCTCCTCTACCGGTGAATGTGTGTCATGAAGTTCGAGAATGGCTTTTTCATCCTCTGATGAAAGAAAAACAATATCTCTGAGTTTATTTTTAACCGGAAATTCATCTGCAGTCCTCTCCGTAAGACCAATCAGGCCTTTTACCGTATATTCGTCATATGAAGAAGGATCATAGGCAGCCGAAAATTTAAAGTGATCGTCCTCGGGGCATACGCTTACCGAAAGAACCACAGCTTCGGATTCGAATTCCCTGCCGTATGTGAATCGGATTTCTTCGCTTACTCCGTAGCTTTCCTTAAGCTCTGAGAATGACGGTGCATTTTCCTTCGCACCGATAAGATAAGCTCCGCAATCCTTTACATACTGAGATATCATCCGGTCTGACTCTGCAGATAAAACAACAGGAAGCACATTTTCAATGCCCGATGTAAAAACCGCCTGTTCCGACGATGTATATACCTGCAGCGCATAACCGAAGACTGCATTAAAAAATACCTCCTCTGTCACCTCGTGTTTATCGCAAAAGCTCTGCACGGAAGTTTTTTCAACTTTTCCATTCAAAATAAACTTTTCCATTACTTTGTTACCCCCTCATATTTATCATCATTCTCCTCATTGAATTAAACTCGGATCGTATACACTCATCGTAAAGATTCTCTTCCATTTCCGAAAGCTCATCTTCATCCTCCTCACCTCCGTCTCCCATATAATCCTTACGGGAATTATAACGAAGGATGACCGAACGATCGCCGTTTCCTTTTTCCAATATCGTAAATGCCGACAGCGGTGCTTCCCCCGCCGGAATTGCCTTTTCAAACGGATCAAGGATTTTCTCCGTCATCTCCTCAGTCTGCTTTTCCGTCAGCACCTCTGAGGCCAGCTTCTTCCATCCGGCGATCGTTTCTCCCGTTGCGTGTCCGCCTGTCATAAGCAGAGAATTTTCGCGGTAGAAGCCTATTATTCCCTTATATTGTTTACAAATAAATAGCAAAAATGCGGCGGATGCCATATTTGATATCAGATTAGCATACCAGGGTGCATTATCCGGATCTGCCTTCGTTATAAGCCATATCATTGTGAAATGAACAACGAACTGGATAAAGTAAGAAATCGTTGCATTTCTTTCATTCTCGATCGCCGAAAGATAATTAACCGTAACATCCGTAAGGAAAATGAAGATCGATGATAAAGAAACGATACGGATTGCCGACGGAAGTGTCTGAAGCATTACGGGATCTTCAATCTTGTACATCATCATAAAAAGCTGGGGAAAGGCAAGAAGAATTATCAACACCGGAAGCAGAGCCAGAAATCCCGTACGAACGATCACCTTCTTTGACATCAGCATACAGCTTCGGTTCTTCTCCCCGAAGAATGAAGAAGCAAGGGGCATCATCGTCTCACTTGCCCCCGCAAGGAACATTGTAATGATAAGCTGAAGGTTTTCAATGACTGCCGCGTCTCCGAGACCGCTTGAGCCGTTGGCATACCTTAAGAAATTGTTCTGCACGATCATTTCGGTAAGATATAGTGCATACATTACAGCTACGGGAAGTCCGGGTTTGATATACTCCCAAAGATGTATCCGCTCTCCCTTCATTTTGGAAAAGACAAAGCAGCAAAGGCTTTCCTCTCTTTTCAGATGCCATGCATAAACGATACAGCAGCAGAACATACTGAAAACAGTTCCGAAGGCCGTCACCCAGATACCGAGATGCAAAACAAAAATACCGACCACATCGATGATCGCATTGACTGATAACGCCACAATATTTCCGGCAAGCGCGAGCTTCGGATTATTATCTCCGGTCAGGATATAATACCCTGCAAATGTGAGTGTAATAAAAAGTGAACCTATCAGGATCACTCTGAAATATTCTCTTGCAAAGCCGATATTATCATCTGTCGCTCCACTGAAATGCAGTATCGGATCCATAAAAATAAAAAGGAGCGTACTGACAAGAATCGTTGCGATCACCATAAAAAAGAATGCTGTGGTAAAGGCACGGCCTGCCTTTTCCTTTTCTCCGGATCCGGAGCATTTTGAAACGGTGATGGCGCAGCCCACTCCTCCCAGTGCTCCGATGATATTGAAGACATACATTATCGGAATCGCAGCACTGGTTGCGGAAAGCTCAGTATCTCCAAGACCTGTTGAGATGCATATTGAATCTATAATCGGCGCAATCTGTCCGCAGGCGATGGTAAGCGTTGCCGGTATGATATACCTTATAGCACTTCTTCGAATCAGCCTGTGTTCATGAATAAACTCTATTTTTTGTGTCATTTGATCCATAACAGAAACCATCCTCATCTGACCATTAATACATTATTATCAAGCTTCACGGCGCACTCCTATAACAATGTGATTATGGTCACTTTCACGAGTTCTTATGGTTTGCAGTGAATATGTAACGGCTGTGCCGTTACTAATCTTCTTGAATAACATTGAAATATTTTCTTCCTGTCCTGCCACCTGTATCAGATTAGACTTGCTTGTTGCTGCTCTGACTTTCTCGGCATCGGATTCACTCACATCCGAAAGCAGCTTCTCCCTGGCATCGTTAAAGAAATCCTCACCACCGGGCCGGATCTCCAGGTCACCACCCTTTCCCGTATAAAACTCGAGATAGAAATCGGTAACCACATCTACATAGAATATGCTTTCGAAATCACTGGTCAGAGCCTTGGAAATACTCATATATGTTTTCTTGGTGGATGTTGCCACCTCATCCCTTGCTTCAGACCGTTCTATAAGGAAATGATCGAATGCTTCGGGCGGAACGGGCTTCGAGAAATAATATCCCTGTACCAGATCGCAGCCCATCGCCTTCAGTACCAAATACTGCTCTTCGGTTTCCACGCCCTCGGCTATAACCGGAACATGGAGATAATCGGCAATGTCGATTATAAGCTCGATCATTCGAACATCCCTTGTTTCTCCGAATGCACTGCGCACAAAGCTCATATCCAGCTTCAGTACATCGATTGGAAGGTTTGTCAGCATGGCAAGGGATGAATAGCCTGTTCCGAAATCATCCATCTCTATACGGAATCCCATTCCCATACCGCGAAGCTCTTTGGCTGTAGATATAACCTGGTCGGAATCACCGGTATAGGCCGACTCCGTTATCTCCAGCATCAGATCATCAGGTTCTATCCTGTAATCCTCCAATATTTCTTTAAATATGCTCTTCAAATTCGGTGTAAGCATATCGATACGCGACACATTTACAGATACCGGAACCGAAAAGCCGAAGCGATCCTTCCAATCACGGATCCTTGCTGCCGCCTCGCGCCATACAAACTGATCGAGATCAAGGATAAGACCATTATCCTCAAGCAGAGGTATGAATACGCCGGGGCTGATCATTCCAAGCTCGGGATGGTCCCAGCGGACCAGTGCTTCCGCGCTGGCAAGGATAGGAGTATCCGGGCGAATATCATATTTAGGCTGATAATAAACCATAAAGCGATTATTCTCAAGAGACGGCTTGAAGTCCTCCAAAAGCCGTTCCCTGTAAAGCTCGGCTTCGTGCATTTCCGTATCGTAGATCCCGACTGCCTTTCGGTAACCGCTTTTTACCGAATTTGCAGCTATCTTCGCATAGTCAAAGCGTCGATCTATCTGCAGAGACTTATCAACCTGGGAATAAACACCCATACGAAGGCGAACTCTGTTTTCGGAAACATCCTCGTCTACAAGACCTTCGGAAGCTTTTTCCAAAATACTGCCGTAATCCTCTCTGTGAGGGCAGTAAATGAAAAATGTATCTGCTTCTCTTCTGCAGCCGACACCGCCCAGCTCACGGGAAATCTGGCGAACGCGTTTTCCGATCCGTGCAAGCACACTGTCACCATACTGCTTTCCGTAACGCTCATTGAGCATATGGAAATGGTTGACATCAAGAACTATCGCATCCATCGGCATTTCCATGTAATGCTGATCATACATACGAACATAACGAAGGAAGTAATCCAAATTGAAGAGATTTGTCAGACTGTCACGCTCTGTAGTCTGGATGATGCTGCTCTTTTCCGAAAGCTCTATGCAGCGATCAACCCTGGCGCGGATTATCTCTGCCGAAGGATAAGGCTTAGGTATGAAATCATAAGCTCCGAGCTTCAGGCATTCAACCTCTGCGGTTTCATCTGCGGTCATTACGATCACAGGTATATCCCTGAGTTCTTCCTCCTCCTTCATTATCTTGAGGACTTCCTTACCGCTCATCTGCGGCATCTGCAGATCCATCAGTACAAGGGCTATATCTTCCCTGTGTGTCTTGATCTTCTCCAAAGCCTCACTGCCGTCGGAGGCAAGTAAGATATCATGACTGTCCTCCAGCATATTTTCCAGAATTGCCTGATTTATGTGTTCGTCTTCAACGATAAGAATGTATCTCTTTATCTTCAGTACATCCGGTTTTTCATCGGTAATGAATGCCGGCTGTGCCTCTGCTTCGGCATCCTCCCTCGTTATGGAACCCATGCCCTTCAGCAGCTGTTTTTCCTCATACATAAGATTATCAGCACGCTCAAATACGTCATGGAAGCAGGTATCCTCTTCGGGGTTAAACTCGGAAAGCCCTCCTGAAACCACAACGTCACTCGTGCTGATATGCTCTACGGAACGGTCATGCAGGGCCAGAACCAATTCTTTGCGGATAATATAATCTCTTCCGGTCAGGATTGCCACGAACTCGTCACCGCCAATCCTGTATACAGGGCTGTGCTGGAAAATGTTGCATACCATCCGACAGGCCTTAATGATATATTCATCACCCGCTTTATGACCGAGAGTATCATTTATGACCTTAAGGCCGTTTACATCACATACAACAACGGCAAATTTATCCACAGTTTTCTCCTGAATGGAGGTATCATAGTCCTTCTGAGCGAGAAGAAATGCGTGCTTACTTTTAACGCCTGTCATGGGATCGGTGAATGCAACCGTCCGCGCCTGGTCCCGTTCCTCCGAGGCCTTTTTCTCCCATTTTTGCATTGTTCGATAATTTATCAGCAATACTCCGAGAGACAATCCGAACAAACCCATGATAACCAGAACGCTAGTATTATCCACATCATGAAGCTTTTTGCTTTGAATCAGAAGGAATTCCTCCGGTTCCATCGAGAGCACTTCCTTATCTGCAGTTCCGTTGTAATAGCTGTGAATTTCATCAACTACGACGTCTTCCCTGCTTTCGTTGATACGTTCAGCCCATGCAAGAGCCATCAGGACGATAAATGCCAGCAGTGCCATCCATACTATGATCGCTTTTCCGAAATTTCTGGCATGATCCTTCTGGATAACCCGATTAAAATAGAACAGACCGAGAATTGACCATATTGTCATAAGCGCATATGTTTCAGTCTCGATAGTATGATTGGAGAAAATACCGGGGAATGTTAAAAAGAGTAAGAATGCAGCCAATATGAACAGACATATCCCGCTTAAAAAATGATCCTTCTTTTTGCCTTCCTGACCTGAAGTCTTAAAAACCGCTATGGATACGAAGCCGTAAAGGATTGTTGCACCTATGGTAGTCGTATCTACGATCCAGCCTATGGCTGTTCGTCCCAGAAACGGTATCGGAAGGGAAACCAGAAGTATAAGAATAATGGCATTAACCGGGAGCTGTTTATCACTCAGCTTTGAATAGCGTTCGGGCAAAATGCCATCCTGAGCGGCTGCATAACAAAGGCGGCTGAGAGTACGGATCATTCCGATCAGGCTGGTTAATACCAGTGATAAAAGAGCTGCCATCAAAATATAGATACCGGCAGGTCCCATGTAGTAGTTTGCGGCATAGAAGGCCGGAAGTCCCTCGATTCCTTCAAATTCATCCAGATGGCTGATATAATCAAGCCAGCTGGAGCAGCCTGCGGGATAAGCAGATGTACTCAGCAAAATAATAAAGATATAAAGAGCCGTGGTAACGATCAGTGATGTAAGAAGTACACGAAAGATCTGATCATGCTTGAATTTGTATTCCATTGCGGAATGGGTAACGCTTTCAAAGCCGATGAAGGCCCAAGGCGAAATGAATGCTATACGAATTACCTGCTTGAATGCACTTGCATCGGGAATAAAATCCGGCTTCATCGTCATTCCGGTACGCCCATGCAATAACATGGCAACAACAAAGCAGACCACAATGCCGATTGTGAAGATAAGAACCATTATCTCCATAAGGCGTGCCGTCGCTATTTTGCTCTTTGCGCAAAGCAATCCGATAAGGGCTATAACAACCAGAGTCACAAGTGCTTCACCCAGATAAACATCATAACCGAACAGTGTATAAAGATATCCTACTTTAAAAATTCCGCGAAGGAAGTAACGGGCAAAGAGAGGAACGCTCGTGGCATTTGCCCAGAAAATAGATATGTAGATAAGAAACATGAACCAGCCCACGAGAAAGGCACGGTCATATCCGAAGATTGATTTTACATAATTATAAAGCCCGCCCGCGCCGGGATAACGTTTGGCCAAAAAGCTGTAATGGTTTGCCACCATCAGCATCATGGCAAAGCCTATCAGTAATCCTATAATGGATCCCAACGGGCCGGCCTGGGAAAGATATGTCTTACTTGTAACAACAAGAGATCCCCAGCCTATCGCCGAGCCTACCGATAATGCCCAGACCGCCGATTGTGACAGATAAGGCTTCAGCTCGGTCGTGTTATTATTTGTAGTAGATGATGTATCATTCATAGGCTACACCTGCTTTATCATTAATTCTTACCTTAAATGAGGAATGCAGATACGCATTTAATGTAAAGCAATACACCGAATTTGATGAATAACAATTACCCCCATTTAACAAATCAAACCAACACGATAAGTATAGCACTAATCTGTCAACAATTCTACCTTTTATACATACTTGTATACATACTGACTCACGACCGGCTTCAGTCTTTCTTTGTATTTCCCATCATCTCATCTCCTTCATATTTCGATATAATCTGTCGATTCTTTTCATTTCCAATTCAAGTACTTCTTTTCCCAGATCAGTGATCAAGTATATTTTTCTCTTCTCTTCCTCTCGCCGGAAAGAAATCAGACCATCCTTTTCCATTTTCGAAAAATTCCGTTTAACTCCTATCCGTTTACAAGCTTCAAGAACTTTTTATCGTTCATCTGCTCATTCGTCATATATTCTCCATCATGGAACAGTGCATAGTTCGTAATCGGAGTCGGTGCGTTTT